>NZ_JBHWMB010000099.1:0-23795 GCF_042730015.1 Streptomyces sp. NPDC059957
GCACCGCCTTTTGCCGGGTCAGCGGCAGGTGCGTCCGCCGTTGACGCAGCGCACCGCCCGGGCCATCAGCTCGTCCGGCATGACGTTGATGAAGTCGCCGTGGTCGGTGACCGGCTTGTGCAGCTGCTCGGGGAAGCTGTCGACCGCGAAGCGTGCGCCGGGGGGCGTCGCGTAGACGATCCGCTGCACCAGTTGCGGGACGGCCTTGAAGCCCGCCGGGCAGGAGCCGTCGCGGCCGGCGAAGGCCACGTGGGTGCGGTGGTTGGCGCTGTCCGTGTTCTTTCCGTCCCAGCAGCTCTGGAAGGCGAACGTCCGCACCACGTCGGTGCCCTTGGGGCAGATCGGGTACTTGTCCTTCAGCTGCCGGTTCTCGAAGCCGGTGCAGCTCCACGAGGCGTTGGCATTGGCCGGTCCGTTGGTGAAGGCCTTGGCGTCGCCCGTGATGATCCTCAGGAAGCGGGGCATGGCGGCGACCCGGGAAACGGGGCTGCCCTTGAACTGGATGGTCACCTGCTTGGGGCGCAGGATCGTGCCCACGTTGGCGTCCTGGCCGCCGCCGGGGGCTCCCGCGTCCTGCTCGGCCTTGCCGTCGCGCAGCCTCAGTACCGGCCAGTAGTAGGTGGACAGGTCGCCGTTCGTGCAGGTGGTCGCGGAGGCGGCGAGGCTGTTGTTGGTGGAGAAGGCGTCCGTGGTCCTGTTCCCGACGTAGTCGTGCATGTGGTGGGCGCCGTTGCTCACCCCGGGCGCGACGATCACGTTGTCGGGGTTGAGGTGGCGCTCTTCGTTTCGGCCGCATTCCACGGAGAAGGAGCCTTTGGAGGCACCGGACTTGGGGGCCGGGCGGCGTACGTTCGGCTTCACCGAGCCGATGGGGACGAAGTCGGCGCGGGCCGGTCCCCCCTTCAGGACGGTGTCCGCGCCGCCCCGGGCGGCCTCGTCCTCCGCGGCCGGGGCCTCCCGCATCGCGCAGGCGCTCAGCTCCGCCAGGCCGTCGGGGCGGGCTGCGGTCCGTCCGATCGCCTCCGAGACCCGGCCGATCGACGCGTCGCGCCGGCCCTTCAGCTCGCCGAGCAGCGCGTCCGCCGGCGCCCGGCCGGTGGCGAGGCGCTGGTAGGCCTCGGCGATCTGGGTGTCCAGACCGGCGAGTTCCCGGTCCACTTCGCCGCGCACCTGATCGGGAACCTCGCGCAGCCGCTCGCCCACGTCGGGGCAGTCGATGGTGGCCGTCACCGGTGCCCGGCGCACCGGGTCCTGGCCCGCGGAGGCCACCTGGCTCGCGATCACCACCCCGCCGCCGCCCAGGACCAGTGCGCAGGCCCCGGCGAGCGCCTTGTACAGGGGGCGGGCCCTGCGTTTGTGCCCTGTCCTGTCCCGGCGGGCCGGGCCTTCCGTGGAGTCGTTGTCGCGCATGTGATCACTTCACTTCCTCGGTCGGGTGTCGGTGGGAGGGGCCGCCGCGGGAGGAGCGGCCGTAGGAGGGGCCGCCGTGGTCGGGCCGTCCGCGAGGCCTTCGAAATCGACGAGTCCGCTCGCTTCGAGGACCGCGATGTGGTCCAGGACCGTGGCGTTGGCGTCCGTGGCGAGCTCACGGACCACGGAGTTGCGGGTCTGCGCCCGTACTTGGGCGACGAGCGTGAAGACCTTGCCGTGCGCCCGCCGCAGCAGCTGTACGAACAGCCGCTCATACGTGGACTCTTGGGCCCGGTCCAACTGGTCGAGCCAGGCCTGTTGCTGACCGGACGGCCGGTCCGGCAGTTCCATGCCGAGCGCCTGGCCCACCTCCAGGACCCTGCGGTCCAGTTCGGCGTGCCCTTCCACGAGGTGCTCTCCGGCCGTCCGCACCGATCTGCGGGTCCCCCGCTCCTGTGCCTGCCGGCCCGCGGGCAGCTCCCACAGGCCGGCGAGGCGGACCTTGCGCACGAACTCCCGGTCCTGCGGGGTCAGCGGCCCGAAGGCCGTGTTCATCACCCCGGCGCCGTCGTCGTCGGCGGAGGCGGAGGCGGTGCCCGGGGCCGGGGCCGGCGGGACGGCGGGTGAGGGGACGGGGGCGGCCGTGGCGGTTCTTCCGCCGAAGCTCCGTACCGGTATCAGCAGCGCGATCAGCGTGAGGGCGAGGGCGCCGATGACGATGCCCGTGCCCATCACGTGTCGCGAAGCGACCGACATGCCGCCGACGTTCGTCCGACGGATTGACAGCACTGTGCCTCCTTGGCTCCCGAGACGGCCCGGGAGCCGCGGGGAGCACGCGGCTCCCCCGTTCCCCGGGTGCCAAGGGACGCTAACGCCGGTCACGGCTCCCCCACCGAAGGCCCATCCGGACTGGACAAACATCCGGGCGACCCCCCGAAAGACTGCTACGGTGCCGCGCGCCGGGCCGCCGCGCGAACCGCGCTCCCGACATCTGACGTGAGGACAAAAATTCTTGCAGCTCGGCCAGTTGTCTGGTTTTCCGGTCATTCGCGAGGAGTAGACGGCCCGGCCCCTGAGGTTGATTCGCCCGGGCCGCGGGGTGACCCAGGGTGGGGTCGGACCACAGCCCCATCCGAAAGGAACGGCCCTCGTGCGCAAGAAACGACTGGCATCCCTCCTGGCCGCCGCCGGGCTCCTCGCGAGCACCGTGCCGCTGCTCGCCGCTGCTCAGGCTTCCGCCCTGTCCGCCGACACCACCCTGTCCGCCGACCGCGTCCTGTCCACCGACGCCGTCCAGGCCGACGCCGCGTACCTGCGGCAGAAGCCGGCCTGGCACCGGTGCGCCGCCGATCTTCCGGCCACGTACGAGTGCGCCTCCATCAAGGTGCCGCTCGACTACCGGCGGCCCAAGGGGCGGACCCTCGACCTGGCGATATCCCGGGTGAAGAGCACGAACCCCGCCAAGCGTCACGGGGTCCTCCTGATGAATCCGGGCGGGCCGGGCGGGCCCGGGCTCGATCTGCCGCTGAGCCTGGGCGAGGTGGTGCCCGCGGAGGTGAGCGAGCGGTTCGACCTCATCGGCTTCGATCCGCGCGGGGTCGGCGCCAGCAGCCCCATCAGCTGTGGGCTGACGGACGCCGAGCAGGGCATCGACCGGCCGTACCGGCCCGGGTCCTTCCCCTCCGACGTGGCCTGGGCGCGTACCGTCGCCGAGAAGTGCCGGGAGAAGGCCGGCTCCGTGCTCCCGTACATCACGACCCGCAACACGGCCCGCGACATGGACACGATCCGTGCCGTCCTGGGCGAGCGGAAGCTCTCGTACCTGGGCTACTCCTACGGGACGTACCTCGGAGCGGTGTACACGCAGATGTTCCCCGGCCGGACCGACCGCTTCGTGCTCGACAGCGGCGTGGACCCGGACCTGATCTGGCGGGGCATGTTCCGGACCTGGGCGACGGAGGCCGAGCCGGCCTTCGCCCGGTGGACGCGCTGGGCGGCGGAACGCTCGGGCGAGTACCACCTCGGCGAGAGCCCCGCCGCGGTGTCCAAGACCTTCTGGGACCTGGTGGCGCGCGCCGACCGGGATCCGATCGTCTTCGAGGGGCAGAAGATCGACGGTGACGACATCCGGGGGGCGCGCGCGCTGTTCTTCTATCCGGCGCTTGTCACCCCGTTGATGGTGGCGCTGAAGGAGGCGGCCGAGGGGAAGCCGACCCGCGTTCCCGGCGCCTCCGGGCCGGACTTCGACATGAAGCGGGCGCTCGCCGGCCGGTCCGCGGCATCGGCGGAGCCCGCCTCCGACAACGGCGTCGCCGTCCTCTGGAGCGTGGTGTGCGGGGACACGGACTCCTGGCCGCGCGATCCCGAGCGCTACCGGCGCGACGCGGTCAAGGACAAGGCCGCGTACCCGCTCTACGGTGACTTCGTCTCGAACATCAAGCCGTGTGCCTTCTGGCCGCGTCCGCTCGAAGCGCAGACCCCGATGAAGAAGCGGGCGGCCGTCCTGACCGTGCAGAACGAGTGGGACTCGCAGACCCCGCTGGTCAGCGGCCAGGGCCTGCACCGGGCGCTGAAGGGCTCACGGATGGTGCTGGCCCAGGGCGCCGAGGGCCACGGGGTGTACCTGGCCGACCCCTCCTCCTGCGCCAACGCGCCGGTCACCGCCTACCTGACCACCGGCCGGCTCCCGGCCCGGGACATCACCTGCCGTGCGCCGTCACCGGGTGCGGACAAGCAGGGGGCACCGGCGAAGCCGCTCCCGATTCCGTCCGGACCCGGACGGTTCTGACCCGCAGACGGCGAAGGGACCGGGCGACCCGGCCCGGTCCTCAAGCAGCCCGTGGGGACGCCTCCGCCGCCGCCTTGATCCGGCGGCCGAAGTCGGGGGCGTCCTTGCGCGCCGCGCCCAGGGCGAGGCCGACGAGGAGGCGGCCGAAACCGTGCCCGGTCAGGGTGTTGAAGACGCGCAACCGCGTCCGGCCTCCGGGGAGTTCCGCGAGGTCGTAGCCGCCCTCGGCGGTCACCAGGTTCCGGCTCAGCTCCGTCCAGCGGATCCGCCCCGGCGCGTCGAGTTCGGTGATCCGGAACTCCCTGGCGGTCTTCATCCCGGCGTCCTTCACCGTGCTGCGGAAGACCGTCCCGACGGCCGTCGGGCCGTCCGGGGTCCGGGTGATCCGCTGGACGCGCGGGCTGAACTCGGGGTCGTTGCGCCCGTCCGCGAGGTACGCGAACACCTCAGCGACGGGCCGGTCGATCTCGACGCTCGCCTCGAACAGTCCGGACATGACCGCTCCTCACCACAGCCCCCGTCGGTACCCGCCTTCCACGATCGCAGAGCCCCGCTCCGGGCGCACCGCCGGAGGCTCAGGCCCGGCCGGAGGCGCAGGCCCGGCCGCACGCTCAGGCCCGGCCGGAGGCTCAGGCCCGGCCGCACGCTCAGACCCGGCCGGAGGCCCGGGCGCCGTCCCCGGCCGCGGCTCCCCGGTCGAGCAGGGGGAGGTCCGCGGCCAGCGCGTCCAGCCAGCCCATCGCGGTGTAGAACACCGGCGGGGCGCCCTCGGGTCCGGGCCTGCGGGGGGCGGGGCCCGCGGGACCGGGGTCCGTGTGCCCGGTGGCGCGTACCGGGTCCGCGGCCACTGCCGCGCGGCGCAGGCCGGTCGCCACCCAGGCCCCGTACTCCCGCACCACGGCCTCCTCGCTCGGGCCGGGCGGGGCGCCCGGGGGTCTGCGGCCGCCCCACAGGACGTGGTGGCCGGTCATCATCGCCGCATGCCAGTCCTCGCCTCCGGCGGCGGCCGGATGCCGGCGCTCCGTCTGGTACTGGGCATACGCGCTCTCCGCCATGGCCAGCGCGTGCCGCACCCGCTGGTCGGGCTCCACCGCGCGGGCCCGCCCGAAGGCGACCGTGGCCGCCTGGACGTCGTCGGCCGCGGCGTGCAGCAGCTCGGCCACGGCGCGGCCCAGTTCGTCGTGGGCGCCGCGCGGCCAGGCCAGCAGGCCGCACACCATCCCGATCGCGCTGCCGACCAGTACGTTCAGGAACCGGACCTCGGCCAACTGCCAGGTGGCGGGGGAAAGCTGGGCGAAGGCCATGGCCACCACCAGCGTGAACATGGCCTGCGCCCAGCCCACGCCGCGCACGGGTCCGACGCAGAACGCGAACAGCATCAGCGGCGGCAGCAGAAACGCGTACACCGTGCTCACCTCCCCGGCCAGCGCGAGGACCCCGCCTGCGGCAACCGCGCCCACCAAGGTGCCGATCAGGGCCAGCCGGACGGTGGCCCGGGTCTGCACCGCGTTGGTGCCGGTCAGGCTGAGGACGGCGAGCATCGCCCAGAAGCCGTGCGGCAGGGAGTCCAGGCCGGCCACGGCTCGGGCGGCGGCGAGGGCCAGTCCGATCCGGACGGCGTTCTGGAAGTGCACGGAGCGGGGCCCGCTGTTCCCGGCCAGCCGGTACCACCAGAGCCGCACCGGCCCTTCCCGGGCGTACCAGAACCGGTCGGCGGGCCCGGAGACCGGACCCGCCCCGGGCCCTGCCGCGTCCGCGGCACCCGCACGCCCCCGTACGGCTATCCCGGCGGCTCCGCGCAGCACGAGCGCGGCGTCCGCCAGCTCCACCAGCGCGGCGTTGCGGAATCCGGGCCCCGGCCCGCTCACGGGGGTCCGGGCGAGGGAGACCTGCAGGTCCCGCAGCCGGGTGGAGCCGGTCGCGGGCGCGCTGCCCTCCCCGAGCAGTGCGGCCGTCCCTTCGGCCGACTCGCGCACGGCCCGTACGAGCTCCAGGTCGGCCGGCCCGGCCGGCTGGCCGGGCTCCGGCGGGGGCAGGGACCGGAGCCGGGCCAGCAGGGTGCGCGCCGCCAGCCCGGTGTGGGCCAGCGCCCGCTCCCGTACGCCGGGCCCCGCGGGCCGTTGCGCCTCCCCGACCCGGGAGGGCCGCAGGGCCTGCGCCCGCTCCGAGGCTCGGGCGCACTCCGCCGCGGGGAGGGTGTGGGGCGGCCGCTCCAGCAGGGCGGCGCACCGGGCCGCCTCGGCAGCGGCTCCGGCGGCCAGGTCCCGGTAGCCGGGGACGACCGGGTCGGGCAGCACGGTGGCCTCGGCGAGGATCAGCAGCAGGACCCCGGCGACGGTGCCGGTCAGCCGCTGGCCGAGGATGCCGGGGGCGTACGGCGGGAAGCTGGGCAGGATGTACAGCAGCTGCAGCCCGGGCGCGGCGCCCCCCAGGCGGGGTCCGGCGGCCGAGGAGAAGGCCACGCAGAAGCCGATGACCAGCATGCCCGCCACGGCGGCCCAGGTCCGCACCGACAGCCAGGTGCCCAGGACCACCAGGACACAGGCGGCCGGGAGCACGCGGGCGACCATCCGGGCCCGCAGGTGTCCGCTGCCCGGAATCCGGGAGAGCCCGGCCAGCGCGACGGCCGCGAAGAGCGCGTAGGTGGCCTCGACGGGCCGGTCCAGCCCGTACAGGAACCCGTAGAAGCCTATTCCGGCGGCGAGGGTGACCCGGACGGCCCGCCGCGCGGCCGCCGGCAGGGGGCCGGTGCCCGTACGGAGCTCCATCAGGGCGGCGCGCACCCTTTCAGCGTGCCACCGGGCACCCGTGCGGTCCTGCTGTACCACTTGACACTTCATCAGGGCGGGCGCAACTTATATCGGCAGCCCGATATAACTCGGCACCCGATATGACTCGGCACCCGCCGTGGCTCGGCATCCTGACACGACCAGCACCCCGGAGGCCCGGTGGAGCCGTCCCGCGCACGAGAACAGCCCCGGCGCCGCACCCCGCAGGGACAACGCACCCCGCAGGCGCAGCGCAAGTCCGAGAGCCGCGCCCGCCTCATCGACGCGGCAGCCGACCTCTTCGCCCGCAAGGGGTTCCACGGCGTCTCCGCCGAAGCCGTCGCCGAGGCGGCCGGGCGCACCACGGGCGCGCTCTACAGCCATTTCGGCGGCAAGGAGGGCCTGCTGCTGGCGCTCCTGGAGGTCTGGAAGGAGCGCACGAGCGAGGAACTGGCCGCCGAGATCGCGGCCGGCGACCCGACCGACCCCGCCGTGCACTTCTCCGCGATGTGGGGCAGCCTCACCCGCCCGCACCCCGAGCACGGCGACTCGTGGCTGCTCCTGGAGACGGAGCTGTGGCTGCACGCCGCCCGCGGCCCCCTCATCGGGGACCGCCTCGCCCAGCGCTACACCGAGGTCCGTGCCCAGCTCGGCGAGGGCCTGGCCGACTGGGCCGAGGCCACCGGCACGCCCCTGGCCCGTACACCGGAGGAGACCGGCGCCCTCGTGCTCGGCATCCTCCTGGGACTTGCCATGCAGCACCGCCTCGAACCGCGAGCCGTCCCCGACGGACTCGTGGTCGACGCCCTCGGCTCCGTCCTCGGGCTCGGCGGGGCCCGCTGACCCGTACGACTCCGATCCGCGCTGCCCCGATCCACACCGCCCCGCCCCGCCGGGCGCCGCCCCGATCCGCCCCCATCCGATCCGTCTGACGAAGGGAACCGCCCCGTGCTGCCCACCGGCGAGATAGACCTGCTCGAGGACACCTGGGCCCGCGAGGTCCCGCACGCCCAGTTCACCCGGCTGCGCCACGAGGACCCGGTCCACTGGCACGAGGTGCCGGGCCCGCACGCCGGCTTCTACGCCGTCACCCGTCACGCCGACGTCAAGGCCGTCAGCCGCGACCCCGAGCTGTGGTCCACGGAACTCGGCTCGTTCATGATCCGCGACCAGAACCCGGAGTCCCTGGAGACCCTGCGCCTGGTCCTGCTGGGCATGGACGCCCCGCGCCATTCCCGGTACCGCTCGCTGGTCAGCGCGGGTTTCACGCCCCGGGTCGTACGCAGGCTCGCGGCCCGGATCCAGGAGCGGGCGGTCACCCTGGTGGAGCGCGCGGTCACCCCGGGCCGAGACATGGACTTCGTCGCGGAGGTCGCCGCGTGGCTGCCGATCCAGACGATCTGCGAGATGGTCGGCGTGCCCGAGGGGGACGAGCGGCTGATCTTCGAGTGGAGCAACCGGATGGCGGGCTCCCAGGACCCCGAGCTCTCGGCCGGCAAGCACGACAGTGATCTCGCGGCCGCCGAGATCTACGCCTACTGCGACGCGCTGGCCGACGAGCGGCGGGCCCGCCCCCGGGAGGACATCCTCTCGACCCTGGTGCACGCCGAGGTCGACGGGGACCGGCTCTCGCCGGACGAGATCAACATGTTCTTCGTACTGCTCTGCGTCGCGGGCAACGAGACCACCCGCAACCTGCTCTCCGGAGCCCTGATCGCCCTGATCGACCACCCTTCGGCGCGCGCCGAACTGGCCGCGGCCCCCGGGGACGAGGCCCTGTGGAACACGGCGACGGAGGAGTTCCTGCGCTGGGGCGGCTCGATCCACAACTTCCGGCGCACCGCCACCCGCGACACCGTCCTGCACGGGCGGCCCGTCGCCGAGGGGCAGAAGGTGGTCACGTACTACACCTCCGCCAACCGCGACGAGGAGGTCTTCGCCGACCCCTTCGCCTTCGACATCCGGCGCACCCCGAACGAGCACCTCACCTTCGGGGGCGGCGGCCCCCACTTCTGTCTGGGGGCCGGCCTCGCCCGCACCCAGATCAAGGCCCTGCTCCGGGAGCTCCTGCGCCGCCATCCGGTGGTGACCCTCTCGGGGGAGGTGCGCCGCCTGCGCTCGGACTTCATCAACGGGGTCAAGTACCTCCCGGTCCGTTTCGGATAGCGGGCCCCGTGCCCCCGGGACCTCCGACCCTCCCGGGGCACTCGCCGCCGCTGTTACAGTTGTCCGCAGCGAAGGGGAGTAGTCCCGAAAACCGCTGGTCGACATACTGGACGCCTCGACGGGTCCCGGCCACCGGGCCACCGCGCTTCACGTGCGGGGCGGACGAGACCTTCGGCCAAGGCATGACCCGTCCCACATCACCGTGTGGGCCGCTTCGTCGTGCCGGGCCGAGTGGTTCTTCCCGTCGCCTCCCGCTGGGTGCCGATCCGAGCCATCAGGGCCCGGCTCCAGCAGAAAGCAGCACCCGGAATGGCTCTCGACCCCGTGGCGATCCTCACCGCCTTCGGTCTGATCTTCCTCGCCGAGCTCCCCGACAAGACCATGTTCGCCTCGCTGGCCATGGGCACCCGGATGCGGCCGCTGTACGTGTGGTTCGGCGCCTCCGCCGCGTTCATCGTGCACGTGGCCATCGCGGTCGGCGCCGGAAGTCTGCTGAGCCTGCTGCCGAACATGGCCGTCAAGCTCACCTCCGCCGCCCTGTTCGCCTTCGGCGCCATCGTGATGATGCGCTCCGGCGGGGACGACGACGAGGCGGACTCGGCGGCCAAGTCCGTCACCGGTTTCTGGCCCGTCTTCACCACGGCGTTCATGGCCGTCTTCATCGGCGAATGGGGTGACCTGACGCAGATCACCACCGCCAACCTCGCCGCCACCAACGGCTGGCTGCCCACCGCCATCGGCTCGGCCGCGGCCCTCATGTCGGTCTCCGCCCTCGCCCTGATCGTGGGCCGGTTCATCGCCAAGCGGGTGCCCCTCAAGACCGTCCAGCGCTTCGGCGCCCTGTGCATGGCGGTCCTGGCGGTCTGGACGCTCGTCGAAGCCTTCACGGGCTAGTGCTGTGACCGGAAAGGTTTGCCGGCCACAGCACTAGACCGGATCCGTCATTCCGCCCGTGGCGCGGCCTTGAGCAGGGCGAAGACCGCCCCGCTCGGGTCCGCCAGCCAGGCGATCCGCCCGACGTCGGGCACGTCCGCGCCCGGCATCAGCACGGCGGCGCCGCTGGTCCGCGCGGTGCTCACCACGGCGTCCACGTCCGCGACCGCGAAGTACGGTACCCAGCGCGCGTCCGTCTGCCCCTCCATCAGCGGTGCCACCCCGCCGAAGGAGCCGTCCTCCTGGTCCCCGTCGGCGGTGCTGAGCACCTGGTAGGTCATGCCGGGCGCCGCCATCTCCCGGGAGCGCATCCCGAAGAGGGCTCCGTAGAAGTCGAGCGCCGCCTTCGGGTCCGGCACGTGCAGTTCCACCCAGCACAGGGCGTTGTCGGCGGAGGTCAGCTCCAGTCCCGCCGTCCGGCCCGGCTTCCAGATGGCGAACTCGGCGCCCTGCTGGTCGGTGTACTGCGCGAGCACGCCCTCCCCCATGACGTCCATCGGCTCGACGCGGACGGCGCCCCCGCCGTCGCGCACGCCGCGGGTGGTGGCCTCCGCGTCGTCGGTCCGGAAGTACACGGTCCACGCGGAGGTCGCCCCCGGGTCGAGCTGCCCGACCGCGGCGACGTTCTTCCCGTCCGCCTGGAAGAACCCGTACCCGCCGGTCTCGGGCCCGAGCAGGTGGAACTCCCAGCCGAAGACGGCCCGGTAGAAGGCCGCGGCCCGGGGGATGTCGGGGCTCCCGAGGTCGATCCAGTTGGGCGAGCCGGTGCGGTAGTCGGTTCCGAGCATGGGTTCCTCCTGCGACGGGGTTTCGGATGCGAGGTACCCGCATGGCGGCCCCTCCCCCCGGCATCCCCTCCCATCGCCACACGTACGGGTCCCCCCGGCACACCGCATTCGGCGGGTGCGCGCCTCCGCGGCCCACCCGCCCGGCCGCGGCCGGCGTCACCCGGGTGCTAGGGGGTGTCTTGCCGATCAGGCCGGGCTCGCGGCGCCTGGCACCGCGCCTCGCCGCGTTGTCGTCACTCGCCGACGCTCCGCGTCGACTCCCTCCTCCGCCTTGCGATCCACGGCACCAGACCCCGCTCCCTGATCCGGCCCGACCGACAAGACACCCCCTAGTACGGACCTCCGCGGAACAGCACGCTGCCCTGGTGGCGCGGGCTGTCGCCCCGCTCGTGGGCCGCGTCGGAGCGGTCGGCGGGGGCCGAGAGCCCGGCGAGGGTCCGCAGGGTCTCCAGGCCGGCCATGACCTCGTCGCGGCGTGCCGCGGACTTCATCCAGGCCGGCAGCCGGGCGAACATCG
This sequence comes from Streptomyces sp. NPDC059957, assembly GCF_042730015.1. Lineage (NCBI taxonomy): Bacteria > Bacillati > Actinomycetota > Actinomycetes > Kitasatosporales > Streptomycetaceae > Streptomyces > Streptomyces sp. NPDC059957. The sequence continues at coordinate 11,371 of NZ_JBHWMB010000099.1, forward strand.
ACAGCGTCGGGGAGGCGTGCCGCTCGCGCAGCCGGGCGCCCACGTAGGCGGCGAGGGCTTCGACGTGCTCCTCATCGTAGGCCCACAGGATCCGTCCGGCACAGCGGGTCTGCAGCCAGAGCGGGCGCCTGAAGAACGGGTCTTCGGTGCCGCCGACCGAGACCCCGACCAGGGCGGCGCCCCGCTCCTGTGCCGTCCAGTCGGCGACCGCACCGCAGCCCGGGCAGGCGAGGCGGCGGGGCTGGAAGAGCAGGTTGCCGGTGTACTTCGGCCCCGGGAGGCCGGGCCGCGGCAGGACGAGCGCACGGCCGCCGCACCGCGGACAGACCACGAGCATCCGGCCGGTGTACCGGGCCAGCCACATGCCGTGGTCCTGGTGGCGGACCGGTCCGGCGGGTGCGGGCTCGGAACCCGCGGAGGGAGGAGAGGGCATGGGTGACATGCTGCCAGCCCTCCCCCGGCGGGCAGTTGCCGCCCGGCGTTCACCGCAGGGTGGGCGTGGTCTCGGTCGCGACGTGGGACAGCTTCTCCGGGTTGCGGACGAAGTAGAGGCCGGTGATGCGGGTGTCCTGGACGTGGAAGGCGATGACTCCGTCGAACTCCCCGTCGATGTGGACGGCCAGGGCCGGGGTGCCGTTGACCATGGTGGGGACGAAGGAGAACGGGATGCCGCCCTTGGCGGCCTTGCCCGACATGCCGGCGAAGACGCGGGCCACGCTGATGGCGCCGACGATCGGCCGCAGTGCGGCGTGCTTGATGCCGCCGCCGTCGCCCATGTAGACGACCTCGGGGGCGAGCACGTCGAGGAGGCCCTGCAGGTCCCCGGTTTCGAACGCGCGCCGGAACGATTCCACGGCCGCCCGGGTCTCGCTCGCGGAGACCGTCTGGCGGGGGCGGCGGGCGTCGACGTGCTTGCGGGACCGGTGCGCGATCTGCCGGACGGCCGCCGGTGTCTTGTCGACGGCGGTCGCGATCTCCTCGTAGTCGAGGCCGAAGACCTCGCGGAGCACGAAGACGGCCCGCTCGGTCGGCCCGAGCGTCTCCAGGACCAGCATCATGGCCATCGACATGCTCTCGGCCAGTTCCACGTCCTCGGCCACGTCCGGCGTGGTGAGCAGCGGCTCCGGCAGCCACTGGCCGACGTAGGCCTCCTTGCGGCGGCTCATGGTGCGCAGCCGGTTCAGTGCCTGGCGGGTGGTGATCCGTACCAGATAGGCGCGCCGGTCGGTGACCGCTGCGAGATCGACGCCCGCCCAGCGCAGCCAGGTCTCCTGGAGGACGTCCTCGGCGTCGGCCGCCGAGCCGAGCATCTCGTAGGCGACGGTGAAGAGCAGGTTGCGGTGGGCGACGAAGGTCTCGGTCGCCGGATCGGGGGCCTGCGAGGGAGTGTCCATGGTGGGTTCTCTTCCGTCAGTTTCCGTCGGCCTTGCGGCGGTTCTCATCGTTCGAATCCGTTCATGATCACCGGCTCGGCCGGTCGGCTCAAGCGGTCTGTTCGGCGGCGGCCCTGATCCCGCCCTGCTCGGCCTTCAGACGCCGACCGCGGGCGTCGCCTCCCGACACGCGGTGCAAGCCGTACGAACCCGGCTTGTCGGCCTCCGCGGCGAGGTGCTTCACGGTGCCCTTGCACACGACTTCCTTGAGCTTCGCGCCGGTCCGGCCGCCGACGTGGAACCACAGCGCGGTGTCGTCCTTGTGGGCGAACTGGAAGATGCCTGCGCCTCGGCCCAGGCTGATGCACTGGCCGGCGAACACCGAGTTGAGGGTCTCCGGCTCTTCGCCCCCGATCCGGCTCAGCACCGTGTCGGCGACCCGTGCGCCCATCGGCGTCGCGGCCTGGCAGCTCATCCGCGGGGCCAGGCCCGAGGGTGCCGCCGAGTCCCCGGCCGCGAAGACGCGCCCGTCGTCCACACTGGTCAGCGTCTCGTCCGTGAGCAGGCGGCCCAGGGCGTCGGTGCTCAGCCCGCTGCGCACGGCCAGGTCCGGGACGCCGAAACCGGCGGTCCAGATGGTCACCGCGCCCGCCAGTTCGCGGCCGTTCGCGAGCCGGACGGCGTCGCGCGTCACGGCCGTCACCTTGGTGTCCGGGCCTTCGAGCACGCTCACCCCGAGCGTCGTCAGCCGCCGGGCCACGGAGCGCCGTCCGCGGGCGTGGAGGTACGGGCCGAGGACCCCGCCGCAGACCAGGGTGACGGCCCGGCCCTGCTCGGCCAGTTCGGCGGCGGTCTCGATGCCGATCGGACCGGCGCCGACCACGGTCACCGCGGCCGTCGACGGCGCGGCGTCGAGGACCGGCCGCAGCCGCTGCGCGTCCTCCAGGGTGGCGATGGGGTGGGCGAACTCGGCCGCGCCCGGCACGGTCGGGTCCGCGCTGCCGCTGCCCACCGCGTACACGAGGTAGTCGTAGGCGAGCCGGCCTCCCGAGGCCAGGGTCACGCCGCGCTCGGCGGTGTCGATGCGTTCGACGGAGTCGACGAGCAGGGCCACCCCCTCGGCCAGGACCTTGTCGTACGCGACCACGGCGTCGTGGGTTCCGCCCGCCAACTGGTGCAGGCGGATCCGCTCCACGAAGACCGCACGCGGATTGACCAGTGTGACCGTGACGTCCTCGCGCTGCTGCAGGCGGTTGGCGGCCATCACTCCGGCGTATCCTCCGCCGATCACGATCACGCGGGTGTTCTCGGTCATGGTGTCCGTCTCCTTCGTTTCGAGGGTTCGGACACAAGACACCGGCGGGTGGGCGGTTGTGACAGCCTGCGCGCGGAATTCTTTTCAGTTGTTCCGAAGGCCCCTCGCCGCGGCGGTCAGCAGACGGTCCCGGGACCGGTCGCCGTGGCCCTCAGCAGGTCCTTCAGGAGTACGAAGTCGATCTTCTCCGGCCTGCGGAAGCGCAGGCAGCCCTTGCCCATGTCGTGGCCCGCGAGCCGCTCCGCGAAGGCTTCCCGTACGTCGCCGCGCATCAGGTAGAAGGAGATGTACTGCTTCTGGCTCGCGAAGGCGATCTCCCCGACGCCTTCCCGCTCGTAGACGGGCATCCCGTACGCCATCACCTCGGCGAATCCGTGCAGCTCGGTGCGGCACAGCTCCCGCAGCCGGGTCAGTGCCTCCCTGCGCTCGCCGGGGACCTCGGCGAGGTATGCGTCCACGTCCTGCGCGCTGCTCTGCACCATGGACCCGAGGGTAGGCGAACGCGCACCACCCGTCCTCGTGCAACCTTGCGGTTGCTCATCACCGAGCCACGTGCAACCCTGGAGTTGCACTGAGCCATTCAGTTGCGTTGAACCACTCGGTTGAACCACTCAGTTGAACCACTCAATGGATTGCGACGAAGGAGTCCCTGATGAACGCGGACCGGATCGAACGCGACACCCTGATCGTGGCTTCCCTGGAGCGGGTCTGGTCCCTGGTGGCCGAGCCGGGCTTCTGGGTGGCCGACGAAGGGAGCCTGGCCGGCACGGTGGCCAGGGAGGGGGAGTCGGTCGTGGCGAGGAACAGCGAGTACGGCGAGTTCCCGGTACGGGTGGAGAAGGTGGATCCCCCGACCTACCTGGCGTACCGCTGGGCCAGCGCCTTCCCCGGGCAGGAGCTGCGCGAGGACAACAGCACCCTGGTGGAGTTCACCCTGAGCCGCGAGGGGGACAAGACGCGCCTGCGCGTCGTGGAGAGCGGGTTCGCGGCCCTGGCCGGGTCCGAGGAACTGCGCGACAAGGCGCTCGACGACAACACGGGCGGCTGGCCGCAGGTGCTCGACGCCTTCAAGAAGCGCGCCGAACAACCGGCCGCGTGAGTGGGGACCACCCCGGCGCCGACGAGGCCGTGGACCACGTCCTCGTCGCGCTGGCCGACCCGACCCGGCGCAAGCTGCTCGGCCTGCTCGCCGCTCACGGCGAGGTCAGCGCGACCATCCTGGCCGAGGGCCTGCCCGTCTCCCGGCAGGCGGTGGTCAAGCACCTCGCCGTCCTGGACGCCGCCGGGCTGGTCTCCGGCAGCCGGGTCGGCCGCGAGGTCCGGTACACCGTGCGGCCCGCGGCCCTGGACGCGACCGCCAGGTGGATGGCCACCCTCGCCGCCGACTGGGACCGACGCCTCGCGGCCGTCAAACGGATCGCCGAGGCGGCGGAACGGGATGCGGAGCAGCCCCCCACGGCCCGATAGTGGGAACTGTGAGCGACCGGCCAGAGGAAACCCGACGGGACGCGCGAGCAGCGACGGGCGGTGCGGACCACGGCGGGGAGCAGGAGCCCGTCGCCTGGTCCGGGCCGGAGGGAGCGCGGGCCTTCGCCTCCGTGGAGGCGGCCACGGACTGGATGCTCGGGTACCCCTTCGTCTTCCGGGCCCTGGCCCCGTGGGTCGGCAGCGGATCCGTGCTGGTGGACTACGGATGCGGGCCGGGCAAGGTCGCCGACCGCGCGGCCCGGCAGCTCGGAGCGAAGGTGCTGGGCGTGGACACCTCCCCGGAGATGCTCGCGCTTGCCCGCCGTGCGGGGACGGCGGTCGCCGAATACCACCTGGTCACGGACGGGCGCGCGGCCTGCCTGGCGGACGGCAGCGCCGACGCCGTGATGTGCAACCACGTCCTGGCCTCGCTGCCCACCGCGGAGGCGGTGCTCGCGGTGTTCCGGGAGATCCGCCGGATCCTGCGGCCCGGCGGCCCCTTCGTCCTGCTGGCCACCGATCCCGCGTGCAGCGGGACGGAGTACGCCTCGCTGAGCATCGGCGACCCCGGTGGCGAGTACGCCCCGGGCGACGAGCTGCCCGTACGCCTCCGGCGCACGGACGGCAGCTGGCAGGTGATGCCGAACCACGCCTGGCCCGTGGACTTCTACCCGGACCTGCTGTTGCGCGCCGGGTTCGCGGACCTCGGCCGGCACCGCCCGACGGTGGACGAGGCCCTCGGCCTCCCCGGCCTCGTCGACCCGGACCTCGCCGCCGGCCGCACCTGGTCGGCCGAGCGGGCGAAGCCTCCCCTGGTGATCACGACGGCGCTGGCGGTCTGAGGGTACGGACCCTTCCGGGGGAACGGACCGTACGGCGTTCAGCAGGCGCAGGAGATGCCCGAGCGCGGGGCGGTCAGATCGTCGATGGCGCGCTGGTCGGTGCCCTGGGCGGTCTCGAAGGCGAAGCCCTCGCGGACCCAGTACTCGAAGCCGCCGAGCATTTCCTTCACCTGGTAGCCGAGCCGGGCGAAGGCCAGCGCCGCACGCGTGGCGCCGTTGCAACCGGGGCCCCAGCAGTACGTGACGACCGTCAGCGACGGGTCGATCAGCGAGGGCGCCAGCTCCGCGATCCGCGCCGTCGGAAGGTGCAGCGCCCCCGGGATGCGGCCCTGGTCCCAGGCGGCCTCGCTGCGGGAGTCGACCACCACCAGACCCGGGACGCCGGAGAGCAGGTCGGCCCGTACGTCCGAGACGTCCGCCTCGAAGGCGAGCCGGGCGGCGTAGTGGGCCGCGGCGACGCCCGGAGCGGCGGCGGGGACGGAGAGGACGGCGCTGGTCGGCTCGGTGGAAACGGAGACGGAGACGGAGGCAGAGAGGGCGGAGGCAGAGGCGAAGGCGGAGGCGGTCGCGGACATGGGGAACTCCTTGTGCAAGGCGAGGGGCGGGGGCTCGCCGGCCGGGTGGACTCCCTTGCGGCGATGACTCCATCCTCTGTTCCCGCCGCCCTTGCGACGAGTGGCGTAAACGCCTGCACTCGTCAAGATCCCGCCAGGGGTGCGGCGACCCTGACGAACGCCTTCCGGTAGGCCGTCGGCGTCGTCCGCATCTGCCGGGTGAAGTGGTGACGGTAGGTCGCGGTGGAATCGAAGCCGACCGCCGCGGCCACCTCGTCCACCGTCCCCTCCCCCGACTCCAGCAGCGGCAGGCTCGCCGCGATCCGCTGGGAGACCACCCAGCGGATCGGGCTCACACCGTTGCGACGGGTGAAGTGGCGCAGGAAGGAACGCTCCGACATGTTCGCCGCCCCGGCCAGGGCCGGCACCGAGAGCGGGCCGTACAACCGCTGAAGGGCCCAGGCCATGCTCCGGGAGATGCCGTCGTCGGCGCCGTCGGGGCCCATCTCGCCGACCGCCGCCTCGATGAACTGGGCCTGCCCGCCCTCGCGGTGGGGTGGCACGACGAAGCGGCGGGCCACGGTGTTGGCGACGGCGGCGCCGTGGTCGGCGCGGACCAGGTAGAGGCAGAGGTCGATGCCGGCGGCGCTGCCCGCGCTGCTGAGCACGTCGCCGTTGTCGACGTAGAGGACGTCCGCGTCGACCTCGATCGCGGGATGGCGCTCGGCCAGCGTGCGGGCGTAGCGCCAGTGGGTGGTGGCCCGGCGGCCGTCGAGGAGCCCGGTCGCCGCGAGCGCGAAGGCCCCGGAGCAGATGGAGACCAGGCGCGCACCCCGGGCATGGGCCGCGAGGAGGGCGTCGACCAGTGCCGGAGCGATGGTCCCGCCCGCCGGGGAGACTCCGGGGATGATCACGGTGTCCGCGGCGGCGAGCGCCTCGAGCCCGTGCTCGGCGCGCAGCGTGAACCCTCCCACCACGCGCAGGTCCCGGCCCGGTTCCGCCGAGCAGACGCGCAGCTCGTACCAGGACAGGTCCCCGAGCTCGGGCCGGGCGAGGCCGAACACCTCGACCACCACGCCCAGTTCGAAGGGCGCCATTCCGTCGAAGGCGAGTACGGCCACCACATGGGCCGAGGACGGCTTCGTGAGGTGGAGGGATACGGCCTCGGAAGTCATGGCCGTACTGTAACCAGGCGTCCTCACCGGGGTCCCTCACCAGACCTCACCGACCCGCATCGGGCCGGCGGAGAGGGGGACTTAGAGGAGCGAGGAGGAATACGCACTCCTTGCCACTTACAACATATAGCGCACTGGGGGGCTTGCGGCAAGGCCCCCAGCCTGGGGCAGAATCGCGGACCGAGGCCAGAACCTGACGAAAAGTGGGAGATTCTCTCAGTGCGTGCTGATATGTCAGCTTTTGAATCACACGGTTCCGTCGAGTCGACGGCGACCGCCACCAGTGCGTTCGAACTTCCCGACCACCTCTCCCCCAAGGCCGACCCGGCCCTGATCGACGGCGACGAACGGCATTTCGCGGCCGTCTCGCACTGCCTGGAGCAGACGATCGCCGAACTGTCCGACCGCCTGGAGGCCACGCGCAAGGCGCCCGGCGGCATCGGCCGGGAGGCCATGGACCGCGACGCGGAGATCCACCGCCTGACCAGCCGGCTGCGCACCCTGCGCCGCTTCGGGCTGGACCTGTGCCTGGGGCACATGGTCCCCGCCGACGGTTCCGAGCCCGTGTACGTCGGGCGCCTCGGCCTCACCGACAGCGCCGGGAACCGGCTGCTGCTGGACTGGCGCTCCCCCGCGGCCGAGCCCTTCTTCGCCGCGACGCACGCCGTCCCGATGGGTCTGGCGAGCCGCCGCAGGTACCGCTGGACCCGCCGCGGCCGGATCAGCGACTACTGGGACGAGGTGTTCTGCGCCGACGGCCTCGAAGGGCGCGCCGCGCTCGACGACCAGTCCGCGTTCATCGCCGGCCTCGGCGGCAACCGGTCCGCCCGCATGCGCGACGTGCTCGCCACCATCCAGACCGACCAGGACGCGATCATCCGGGCCGGTTCCCGGGGCGCCCTCGTCGTCGACGGCGGTCCGGGGACGGGCAAGACCGTCGTCGCCCTGCACCGCACCGCCCACCTGCTCTACTCCGACCCCCGGCTCGGCCACCGCCGCGGCGGCGTGCTGTTCGTCGGCCCGAGCCGGCCCTACCTGGCCTACGTCTCGGACGTGCTGCCCAGTCTCGGCGAGGAGGGCGTGCAGACCTGCACCCTGCGCGACCTCGTCGACGAGGGAGCCGGCGCGGGCGTCGAGGCCGACCCGCGCGTGGCCCTCCTCAAGTCCTCCGCCGACCTGGTGAAGGCGGTGGACGCGGCGGTCCGCATCTACGAGGAGCCGCCCACCGAGGGGATGACCGTCTCCAGCCACTGGTCCGACATCTGGCTGGGCGCCGACGACTGGGCGGCCGCGTTCGAGGCGGTGGAACCGGGCACCCCGCACAACGAGGCGCGCGACCAGATCCTGGAGGAGCTCCTCGCGATCCTGATGGACAAGGACGACAGCGACGTCTCACCCCACCTGCTGCGCCGTTCACTGCTCCAGGACCGGGACCTGATCACCGCCCTCGACCGCGCCTGGCCGATGCTCGACGCGGGCGAGCTCGTCGGAGACCTGTGGTCGGTGCCCGCCTACCTGCGCAAGTGCGCTCCGCGGCTCGGCCGCGACGACGTGGCCCTCCTCCAGCGCGCGGACGCCCACGCCTGGACGGTCTCGGACCTGCCGATCCTGGACGCGGCCCGGCAGCGGCTCGGCGACGCCGAGGCCTCCGTGCGCGAGCGCCGCCGCGAAGCCGCCGTCGCCGCCGAGCGGGAGCGCAGGTCCGACGTCATCGACCGGCTGCTCCAGGACACCGAGATCGACGAGAGCGAGGGCGCGATGGGGATGCTGCGCGGACAGGACCTGCAGGACGCGCTGATCGACGGCGACGCGCTGCCCGGCGCCGAACCCGACCTGCTCGCGGGCCCGTTCGCCCACATCGTGGTGGACGAGGCGCAGGAACTGACCGACGCCGAATGGCAGATGCTGCTGGCCCGTTGCCCCTCGCGGAGCTTCACGATCGTCGGGGACCGCGCGCAGGCACGGCACGGATTCACGGAGCCGTGGCGGGAGCGGCTCGAACGGGCCGGGCTCGACCGGATCACCTTGGCCTCCCTGAGCGTCAACTACCGCACGCCGGAAGAGGTCATGGCCGAGGCCGAGCCGGCCATCCGCGCCGCACTGCCCGACGCGAACGTGCCGGCCTCCGTGCGCAGCAGCGGCATCCCCGTCACCCACGGCCGCGCGGCGGACCTGGCCGCGGTCCTCGGCGACTGGCTCGAGGCCCAGGCCGACGGGGTCGCCTGCGTCATCGCCGCCGACATCGACGGTGCCGCCCGCGCCGTGGACGCCGCCGCGCTCCCGGCTTCGTCCCGCGTCCGGCCGCTGACTCCGACGCTGTCGAAGGGACTCGAATTCGACCTCGTCGTCCTCATCGACCCGGACACCTTCGGCGAGGGCATCGAAGGCGCCGTCGACCGCTATGTCGCGATGACCCGGGCGACCCAGCGCCTCGTCATCCTCACGAGCTCCTGATCCGGGCCCTGCCCGGGCCCGGCCAGGCCTGGGCCGTGTCTGTACTTTCGATTGATCGCGCTCAGAGGTCACGGCCTGGGCAGCACGCCAGGCGTGTGCGGTGACTTCGAGAGCGTCAGCATCGCCAAGGCAGTTGAGCAGCAGCACTCGGATCGAAAAGGGCCCCGGCCGACGAGCCCGACGACCATGCCCTCGGACGCTCCCGCGGCGGCCTGACAGGCGAGGTCCGGCAACTATCGGGCGCTGGAAGCCATGATCAGGGGCGAACCTCACGCGGGTCAGCGGTTCAACGAGTGCTATGACCCGTTCTGGCAGTCGGTACTGACTTTCGTAAGTACAGCGCGGGGAGCACTGCAGGACGCCACTTTCGCCGTCCCGCGATCCCGGATGCGCTAGTAGGAGGCAGGCATCCCATCGGCCGGCCGCCAGGCCGCGGACAGCCGAGCCGCTGCCGCGTCGCGGCCGGTTGCGTAAGTGCTGGCCTCGCGACCAGATCGCCGCGCATTCGTGGACATCAGTCCCGCTCAGAGCGAGCGTGACGTCCGCGCCCGGGACGAGGGGTGGGTCCGCCGACGCCGCGGACGAATCTGGGCTGAGCACCGTACTCAACGCGTGGGGCATCCAGCCCAGCCTCTTCGGCCATCCCTGGGACACGCATGTTCTCCCTGCTCAGTGAGGGCCAAGCACCCCGGGAGAAGGCGTCCTGGCTGCCGATCACCGGTATCTCGACCAGGCCCCTGATGAAGAAGTACTGCCCCTTGATCACGCACTGGTCGCAGGACAGCATGCTGTCCCCATCACCTGCACAGGCTTGGCCCGGACCGACCAACAGCCGTTCGCGGCTCGAGAACTCCGGGCAACGCCCAGGCGCCCTCGGACGGGATCCGGCCGCCCTCAATCAGCAGGACGTCGCCCATTCGGGTCAGACGATCACGTTGGCTTGTACTGGATGGTTTCGGACGTCTCGGTCCCATCGTGTTCGGCTCGCGGTCGGGGTGGGCGGCTCACACCGTCGACGGCCCTCCAGGCTTGACAGACAGCCTGAGGAATCAGTGAGACAGGACACCAGCGCCTTGTGGATCAGGCGCACACCCACTCGGCGCGCCCCGCCGCCGTGTTCAGCAACCGAGCGGCAACGAGCGCCCGTTTCCACCTCTGCGGGAAGGATGCCGGTCCAGGCATGACTCGATGCCCAAGCGGTCTGGGTGAAGGCTTCAGATCCCACGATCAGAGCGTTACGTTCCCTCCCTCCGTGAGGAAGGAACCCTCGTCGTGCGATCACTCTTCCGTGCCCTCAGCGCGTCCGCTGTCGCCCTGGCCCTCGCCGCCCCGCTGGCCCCCGTGGCCGCGCACGCCGCGCCCCAGGCCTCCGTGCGGGCCGCCCACAGCTCCAGCGCCCCCAGCCGTGTCCTCGCCGTACCGGGCACGGTCAACTTCCGTGACACCGGCGGGTACATCACGTACGACGGCGAGAGAACGCGGTGGGGGGTGATGTACCGATCGGAGACCCTGTCGAAGCTCCCGCCGGAGGGTGTGACCGCGCTCGGCCGGCTCGGGCTCGGCAGCGTCATCGACCTGCGTACCGGCCCCGAGGTCCAGGCCGACGGCCTCGACCGCCTCCCGGCCGGCGTCACCTCCATCGCCCAGCCGATCGACGACACCAACCTGTTCGCGTTCATCGGGCAGATCGTCCGCAGCAAGGACCCCGTCTACCAGCAGGCCCAACTCGGCAACGGCGCGGCGGAAGCGCGGATGATCGCGCTGTACCGGGGCTTCGTCACCAATTCGGCGAACCGCTCCGCGCTCGGCGCCGCGATCCGTTCCGTCGCGAACTCCACCAAGCCGATCACGTTCCACTGCTCCGCGGGCAAGGACCGCACCGGTGTCCTCGCAGACACGATCCTGCGCGCGGTCGGCGTCCCGGCGACCGTCTCCGAACAGGACTACCTACTCTCCAACCAGCTGCGTGCCGCGTCCGACAAGGCCCTTCGGGATCAGGTGAAGGCCGGCGGGTACATGCAGAACCCGGACCTCCTCATCCCGCTCCAGGAGGTCCGCAGCCCGTACCTCGCCGCGTTCCGGGACCAGGCCGTCGCCGACTACGGCAGCTTCGGCACCTTCCTGACCAACGGCCTCGGCCTCGACATCCCCACCCTGATCAAGCTGCGCGAGCGGATGGTCGACTGATGTCCTGTCCCAGATAGGTCTGGGTGGGGCAAGTCTCCGACCTGCGGTGCCTAGAGATCGGTGGGACGCAGATTCTGGGCCTGTCCCAGATGCCTCTAGGCACCGAGGCCTCGCGAGACGTCTCCCGGCTGGCTGGACCAGGTCAGCAGCCGGATGCCGGGGGACTGCGAGTCGGTAGCGAGCGGTTCTGTGCAGTGAGCGCAGTTTCGCCGCACGATCTTCCCAGACGGTACGGTTTGTCACTGTTGCCTGTGGCGAGGGCCTTTCCGTCAGGGCTGAACGCCAGGGCGCACCACGTCCCTGGCATGCGTGGCTGCAAGTGCCACCGCGGCCTGCGCCGCGAGATCGACTGCCTCGGTTAAGGATCTGCGTGGACCCAGAGTGAGCCCATCCAACGACACTGCCGGGCATGATCTGTGAATGAGCGAATATTCCTGGCCCGAAGAGAACGGCTGGCGCACGCCCGACACGAGCTCGGCCTGGAGCGAGACCCTTCGCATCCTGCCCGTCGCTACCCGCGTCACCGGTGAGGTCGTCGGCCGGCAGCCGTTCGGTGTCTTCCTCTCCATCGCCGGCTGCCCCGACGCCGTGGGCCTGGCCAGGATCGACAAGATGCCCAGGTGCATGGTGCTGCCCGCAGTCGGGCAGCACGTCACTGGCGAGGTCGTTTGGCACGCCGACCACAATCACCAGGTGGGGGTTGTGCTCAGCGAGTGGACCGAGCACGAGGACCTGCTGCCCCGCTTCCGTCCCGGTCAGGTCGTCGTGGGGCCCATCACGAAGATCGCGTCCATCGGAGTTTTCGTGCGACTCGCCGACTGCGTCGAAGGACTCGTTCCGCTGACCGGGCCGGATGCGTCCACAGAGGTCTTTCGCGAGGGCCAGGAGATGTCCGTACGGATCGTGACGGTCGACCACGAGCGGAACCGAATTCTCCTGGCAGAAGCCATCCGGTAGCTCCCCAAGAGCTCGTAACAGGATCTTGGTGAGATGTCCTGGTCAGCCGTGACCGGTGTGACGATTCGGCCGTTCGGGATGGTGTGAGTACTCGGCCGTGG
>NZ_JBHWMB010000100.1:0-14580 GCF_042730015.1 Streptomyces sp. NPDC059957
ATGTACGTGCGGAACCCGACACCCGAAGCCTTGTCGATGACCATGCCGAGCGCGAGGTAGTTGGTGTTGGAGTAGCCCCAGCCGGTGCCGGGTGCGAAGACCGGCTTCTCCCCCAGTGCGAGGGCCAGGTAGTCCTCGGGGGTGCCCGGGCGGGTCCAGTCGACCAGCGCGGTGTACTCCGGCAGCCCGCTGGTCTGCTTGAGCAGCTGTCGGACGGTGATGGTGTGGGCCGCGAGTTGCGGGACGTAGCGGCCGGCGCGGTCGTCCAGTCGTATCCGACCGTCCGCCACCAGGCGCATCACCGCTGCCGCGGTGAACGCCTTGGTGTTGCTGGCCAACCGAATCCGCCCTTGCTCATCGACCATGGGCCGGCCCGACTCCAGGTCCGCGACACCGGCGGTACGGGTCGTCCTGCCGTCGTACGCCAGGGCGCCCGGGACCTCGTCACTGTCCACCAGGAGGTTCAGCTGCCGCTGTACCGGGTCGAGTGGCCGGGCCGCCGCTACGGGAACGAACGCTCCGATGGTCGTCGTGGCGAGCAGGACTGCGGCGGCGATGCGCTTGCGGTACATGAGATTTCCCCCTGGTCGTGGCCCGACCCGTGTGAGCCGGTCAGTCGCTTGACGACGACTTTGCCAGGACCCCAACCCAAGATCATTGCGCCTGTCCCCCGAACGGTCGGGCAGCCACCCCCCTTGACACATCGCAGCCTGTCAGGATCACGGTCTCGCCGGGCGACGCCGGGACGAACACCGGTCTTGAGCTCGTACCACGCCGTGCGGCGCCGGCTCCGAGGCTGTCGGCCGACTGCTCCCCCGGGCCATATCCCGGCATGTAGTGGGCGTATAGGAACACTGGAGAGGCTGCGCTCACTGAGTCGCCCGCGTGCTGTCGGGTGGCCACCCTTCGAGCAATCGGAAGGCATCATCATGAATTCTGTGGGTCGCAGGCTCCGGAACGCCACCGCCGTCCTCACCTTGGCCGGCGCGGCCTTCTCGATGGCCATCCAGCCCGCCACCGCGCATAGCGGCTACTTCTACAAGAGCCGCAGTGGTTGCGTCTACACGGGGGGTCTCTCGGCCGCCCACAACTACGCGTGGACGGTGAAGGACAAGGGCGATTGCGCCGGACACGCCTGGCTCCTGGTTCAGTACTCCACCGGCAAATGGTCCGCTGAGGAACACGCGTCGGGCAGCGTGAGCCTCTCCACCGGCACCGAGGGAATAGCCCACGCCTTTCACAAGACACAGTCCGGCGAGTCCTGGGTCCAGTCCCACTAGGACGGGTTGATCCATGGGACCGAGGATCACCCGGAGCCTCATCCTGGTGGCACTGCTGTGCGGGCTGGCCGGTTGCTCGTCGGAGACGGGCACCGGTCGGTCCACACCGGCCGGCGGCGGGGCCCGGCCAACGGGCAAGGTGACGGACGCGGTGTACGAAGCCGCCGTCGGCCGGTTCGCCAAGTGCCTGCAACAGGACGGGATCGAGCTCCTCAATGACGGCTGGGACCCCGTCGACCACGAGAGGATGGTGCTCACCTACAGCGCGCCCGAGTTGTCCGCGAACAAGGTCGGCGAGACCTCTCAGAAATGCCGTGCCGCTCACCTGGAATCCGTGACGGCCGCCTACAAGCAGGACAATCCGTCCTCCATGGCACCGGAACTGATGGCTGCTGTCCGCAGCTGCCTTGCCGGGAAAGGAATCGAGCTGACCGGCCGGGAGAGGAACCCACAGGATCTGCTGGGCGCCGTAGCGGAGGAGGAAGAGGAGGAGTTGCGTGCGTGTGTGCACACCAGCGCCGGAGAGCTCTATCCGAATCTGTCCACCATCGTGTTCCCCTGACGGGCGGGGTTGGCTGATCTTGCGTCCGTCCTGGCTACAACAGTTCCTCGTCCCCCTCGAGAATGCGCTTCTCCAGGTCCCGTAACCGTGCTCCCGGGTCCAGTCCGAGGTCCTCAACGAGGACCCGCCTCGTCTCACGGCACTGTTCCAGGGCCTCCGCTGCCCGCCCTGTGCGGTACAGCACCAGGACCAACTGCTCGCGGAAGCGTTCGCGGTAGGGATGGTCGGCGATCAGTAGCCGTAGCCTGCCGATGAGGTGGTTGTGGTCACGTAGTGCCAGGTCGATGTCGACCTGCTGCTCCTCGGCTTCCAGCCTCAGTTCCTCGAGGTACGCCGCGGCGTCCCGCAGGGCCCGGTGGTCGGCGAAATCCGCATACGCTGGACCCCGCCATTCGGCCAGGGCCTCACGGTTGAGCCGTGAGGCCCTGGCCAGTTCGCCCTGCTCCAGGGCGCGCCGGACATCGGGCATGCGCGCGACGAACCGCCGCGCGTCGAGCTCGTGCGGCGCGACCTCCAGCGAGTATCCGCGCCGTCCCGAGGTCAGCAGACGTTCCTTCCCCATCGCCTTGCGGATGCGGTGGATGTGAAGGTGGAGATTCGCGGTGGCGGAGGCCGGCGGGGTGTCTCCCCACAGTGCGTCAGCAAGCCGGTCCATGCTGACGGTGCACCCGGCGTGCCGGAGGAGGACCGCGAGCACCAATTGCTGATGGGGCGCCCCCAGTAGGATCCGCCGGCCCTCCAACCGACCGTCGAGCCGACCGAGAACGCGCAAATCCAAAGCCCTCGACACCAGTTCCATCCCCTCAGCGGCACCGTTGTGGTGGAGCAGGTCGCACTCGCGCCGCTTGTCCGCTGGTTTCGAGTCAACGGAACGGCGTGCGGTGGACGGCACCGGCGAACCGGTGTTCCCTGGTGCCGTGCCGCCGCCCGACGCTGCCGGGTCGCGGAGTTGGCCGTGCGGCCCGTATCCGAACCGCGCAGGTCAGGCTGGGGGAAGGTGGCGGACAACCGGGATTGTCCGCGGACAACCTGGGGGACGGACCGACCATGGCCAGAGCAGGCCGACCACAAGGGGCCATGAGGGGCGCTACGCCTGCGGCCGACGACCTGGCGCGGTTCCTCGTGGACCTGACCGCCGGGCTGACGGTTCGCGAGCTGGCACAGCTCTACGGCGGCGGCAAGACGATGTGGAGCGAGTACCGCAGCGGCGCCCGGATCATTCCTCTGGGGCGGCTCAACGCCGTCGTACGGGACCGGGTACGCGATGGCCGCGGACGCCACGCGATGCTCCAGAGGGCACATCGGCTGCACGAAGCGGCACTGGTCGCCGAGGCTGAGGCGGCCCCCGGGCCGAGGCTCGACGAGGCACTGAGGCGGGCCGAGGCCGATCTCGCCGCGTCCGAACGGCTCGTACGAAGCCTGCTCTCCCTGTTCGGCACGCTACTCGAGGACAAGGCGGGTGCCCGGGGCGCACCGGAGCCGGAACGAGGGGCCGGGGCAACCGGACCGGATGCGGAACCGGAATCCGGGGCTGTGGCGGATGCCCTCGTGGACCGGGCGTTCCGTCAGCTCGGAACGGTGTGGTCTCTCCGCCGGGGCGCGCGGCAGGTTCTGGGACTGGCTCGGGCGCAGGACCGGGCGGCCTTGCCTGCCGGACCCGGGCTGCCCACGACGGCCGGCGCCGATTTGACGCTGGCGTTGTCGCGGACTGCCGACGCGCTGGTCCACATCGAGTCCGAAGTGGCATGTCTGTGGCAGGAGTGGGCGGATGAATCCCCTTCCGGCCCGCCCCTGGAGGGTGTCGTGCTGGAACGGACCGACCGTCTGTCCCCAGCTCCGGTGGGCACACGCACGCTGTCGCCGCCCGCGCCCGACGACAGCTCTTCCGTGTCGCTGGTGCCGGCGGGAGCGGCCACACCCCCGCGCGGCAGGCTTGCCCGTTCATCGTTGGCCGCGTTGGTCGCGGCCGCCGTCATGGCCGTCGCGGCGTCCGCGGCGATGGCCATGGTTGTCGTCCACCGGCAGCCGACCGCAGGGGCCCCGCCCTCGGTCGGCCCCGTCCAGCCATATCTGCCGGCCCCCGGTGGCCCAGTGCGATCCCCGGCGCCCGCCACCACCCCCACACCTCTCCCTACCTCTCCCACGACCACGACCCCGAGCCCGACCACGACCCCGAGCCCGAGCCCGAGCCCGAGCCCGAGCTCATCGGCCGGGTCGGTAACCGTCCCCCCGGTTCAGTCCTCCCCCGCCCCGTCTCCTCGCCCCGTCCCCACGGAAACCACGAGCCCGCCGACTCCATCGGACCCGCCGGACGTACCAGGTGTGCCGGACGTCCCCGAGGTCCCGGACGGACTGTTTCGGCTGGCGAACGTCGATAGTCGCCTGTGCCTTGCCGTTCCCCTCGGGAGCACCACCCCCTCGCAGGGCCTCATCCAGGCCGGCTGCGACGAGTTCGATGAGCAGCAGTGGTACCTCACCCGGGAGACGACCGGACCGGCCGGCTCCGTCTACTCGGTCCGTAACCGGTACAGCGGACTGTGCCTCTCGGTCGATGCGGCCAAGCCCACCAATGACGCCGCCATCACCCACTACCTGTGCGGCGACCGGCAGGGCCTCTTCCCCGACCAACTCTGGACGCTGCGCTACCGAAGCGCCCACCGGTCCTGGCAGCTGGTCAACGTCAACAGCGGCAAGTGCGTCGCGTCGCGCGCGGGCGACCGCGAGAACGACCCGATTCTGCAGCAGGACTGCCGTGACGAGCCCCCGACCATGTGGCAGGGGCGGCCCTGACCTCCACCGCGGTCCCGCCCACCGATCCGCGTGGCCGGGCTTCCAGTGGCGCGGTGTCGGTTCCGGCTGACATCGATCCTTTGAACTGGGCACGCGCAACCAGCCACACCCGGACGGTTACCGGACAGATGATCGAAGTGGTTCACCGCCGAGGCAGGATTGGCCGTACTACTCTGATGGATCAGTCGGTGCATCCCGGGGGGGAACTTTTGCGTAGAACCAGCGTTTCCGCACGCGCCGCCAGAGCCGTCACACTGACGCTGGCCTCGCTCTCGCTGGGCATGACCCCGCCCTCCTCGCAGGCGGCGGCAACCGAGTTGCCGGCCTCAGAGAAGGCGCACCTGGTGCAGATCGCCGACTCCTACCTCCAGCGCCGTGCCGACGCCGTCACCCTCGCGCGATCCCAGGACCTGCGCGCCGCGGCACCTCTTGCGCTGACCGCGCAGGCGGCCGACAAACTCGGAGGCGAGATCGCCGCTCTCCAGGACAACGCTCGGGCGCTGGAAGAGCGCCGGAGCGGGTTCAGCCACGCCGAAGTGACCGTCATTCCGGGCAGGAGCACGGTCCGAGGCGACACCGCGATGCTGACGGTCGAGGAGGAAACCCGCCTGTACTTCCCCGACGTCCAGGAGGGCGACGAGATCACGCACACCTCGTACGTCCTCCCTCACACGCTGACGTTCGAGCGTGCTGCGGACGGCGCGTGGAAGCTCGCGGACGATCAGACGCCCGGCAATGACTCGGGGCCCGCGGTGCCCACGCAGCTTGAGGCTCCCGGCACCACCTCCGAGGACGAGGGCAGGCCCGGTGCTGAGCTGCCCGAGGGACGGGCATCCCAAGGCCGCGGATGATGTCGGAATCCCATCTCTGCCTGCGAGCGCGCCAGATTCGTACCCGTGCTGCACCGGCCCCGACATCGCGCCCCCACACCGATTGCTCCGCCTGCAATACGGCTGAGTGCGGATACGTGTCCGCAACAGCCCAAAGGATGCCCGGCCGTACGTTGCCCTCTTGAGCGTCTTGTCCCTGTTGACGTGGCCTTCGACGATGCCTGAGCTCAGGCCGATCAGCAGCAGCGCCTCGGCCTGGATGGGGCGCAGCCCTGCCGGGTCGGCGAGTTCGGGGAATGCGCCGACCACGGCGATCAGGGCGTAGAGCAGGGTGGCGGCGGCCTGCTGCCCGGTCAGGAAGCGGTCGCCACGCGCTCGGGACAGCAGCCGCAGGGTGGACGCGCAGCCGATCACCGCGAGGACGACGAAGGCCGCGCGCCAGACCTGCGGCTGGTCCGTGCCGCCGGCCTGGGCGAACAGGCCCATCGGGGCTGCCCGGGCTGCCCCGAATGAGCGGCCCGGCCCGTTTCGTGGCTGGTCGTCAGTCCGCGTGCCCGAGCCGTACGTCCCGCTCGGTGCGGCCGCCGCCCGTGACCTGCAGGACCGTCGCCACCGGCGGATAACCCGCCCCGATGACCGTGTACTCGCCCGACGGCAGGTCGACGAACCGGAAGGTCCCGTCCGGACCGGTGGTCAGGGTGTCCACCACGTTGCCGGCCGCGTCGAGCAGGGTGACTCTGGCATCCTCGACCGGCCTCCCCGCGCCGGCGCGCACCGTGCCGCGCAGGACCGCGCCGCCCGCGAGTTCCACGTCCTGGCGGGTCTCGCGGGAGGCCTGCACGCTCACCGGCAGTGCGGCCGGCCTGAACGACGGGGCGCTCGCGGCCAGGGTGTACTCCCCCGCCACCAGCTCCGAGATGGCGTACGTGCCCTCCGGGCCGGTCCGGGTGGAGGCGACCACCTCGCCCCGGACGTCGGTGAGGGTGACGGCCGCGTCGCGGACCGGGGCGCCGTCGGCCGTGACGACCGCGCCGGCCAGCCGGCCGGCGCCGCCGAGTACCAGGTCGAGCTCGACCGGCCCCTCGCCCACGGTCACGCTGACGGCCTGCGGCTGATGGCCGCCGGCCGCCGCGATCAGGACGTACGAACCGGGGCCGCGCACGCTCAGCGCATAGCGTCCGTCGGCTCCGCTGGCGCCCCGGCCGACTTGATGGCCGCTCACGTCGATCAGCGTCAGGGCGGCGCTGGGGACCGCGCTGCCGTCGGGGTGCTGGACGGTTCCGCAGACCGGCAGTCCGCCCGGTTGGGAGGCGTCGGTAGAGGTCCGTGCGGCGGGGACCTCGCCGGGGAGCGGCTGCGCGAGGGCCTCGGCGAGCGGCGAATCGGCTGCGGGGGCGTTGTGGGACACCAGCGGTTTCTCCTTGAGGAAGCAGGCGATGAGCAGGCCGAGGACGAGCACCGGCACGAGGTAGAGGAAGATCCGCGGCATCGCCTCTGCGTAGGCCGCGATGTACGCGTCCCTGACGGTCGGGGGCAGGGAGTGCACCAGCTGCGGGGTGATGCCCGAAGGGTCCGGGAGCCCGGTGCCGGCGGGCAGCCGGGCGGCGAGGGCGTCGGTCAGCCTGCCGGCGAAGACCGTGCCGAAGACGGCGGCGCCGATGCTGCCGCCCATCTGCCGGAAGTAGTTGTTGGCGCTGGTGGCGGTGCCTAGGTCGGTGGGCCGCACCGAGTTCTGCACGGCGAGGACCAGCACCGGCAGCACGAGCCCGATGCCGACGCCGAGGACGGCCATCCACACGCTGTACGCGAGCTGGGTCGTGCCGGTCTCCAACCGGGACAGCAGCCACATGCCGAGGGTGGACAGCGCCCCGCCGAGGACCGGGTAGATCTTGTATCGGCCGGTCCTGCTGATCAACTGGCCGGAGACGATGGAGGCGACGACGACCCCGCCCATCATCGGCAGCATGAGCAGCCCGGACTCGGTGGCGGTGGCGCCCTCGACCATCTGAAGGTAGGTCGGCAGATAACTGGCGGCGCCGAACAGCGCGATGCCGACGACGGCCCCGACCAGACCGGTGACCGTGAAGACCGGGTCGCGGAACAGCCGCAGCGGAATGATCGGCTCGGCCGCGTGGTGCTCGGCGATCACGAAGAGCAGGGACGTTCCGGCGGCGCCGACGGCGAGCCCCAGGATCATCCGTGAATCCCACGCGTACTCGGTGCCGCCCCAACTGGTCAGCAGCACCAGGCAGGTCGAGGCCGCGGCAAGGAGTACGGCGCCGATCACGTCGAGCCGGGGCCGGACCGCGGGCTTGGGGAGCTTCAGCACGACGGCGATGACGGCCATGGTGATCAGCCCGAACGGGACGTTGATGTAGAAGCACCAGCGCCACGACGCGTGGTCGGTGAAGAACCCGCCGAGCAGCGGTCCGGCGACGGACGCGAGGCCGAAGGCCGCGCCGATCAGTCCCATGAAGCGGCCGCGCTGCCGGGGCGGCACGATGTCCGCGATGATCGCCTGCACACCGATCATGAGCCCGCCGGCGCCGATGCCCTGGACCGCGCGGAAAGCGATGAGCTCGTTCATGGTGCGCGACCAGCCGGCCAGCGCGGACCCGATGATGAAGACCACGATGGCGAACTGGAAGACGCTCTTGCGGCCGAAGAGGTCGCCGAGCTTGCCGTAGAGCGGCAGTCCGATGGTGGAGGTGAGCAGATAGGCCGTGATGGCCCACGACATCCGGTCCAGGCCCTGGAGTTCCCCGACGATCTTCGGCAGCGCCGTGGCGACGATCATCTGTTCCAGCGCGGCGAGCAGCAGCGCCAGCATCAGCCCGAAGAACACCAGCCGGACCCGGCGCGGGCTGAACTCCTCGGGTGCCGGACCCGAGTCGGCGCAGTGCGGCGGCCCGCTCGCCGCGTCCCGGCCTCCCGGCTCGGGACGGCTCCTCTTCTCGAAGCGGACCGGAGCCGGCCGCGGGGCGGCCTGCTCGTCCGTCACCAGAGTCATACCGCCCACGTACTGCTCCCCTCGTTGCCTCAGGCAATCTCGCCTACGCCGCCCTTTTCTCGCATTCGGCAACAACGGGAGCAAACGCGCGGATTGACGTCCCGGACCTGCCCGACGGGCATACCAGCCGGTGGGAGGGGGTGCCATGAACAATCGGCCGGTACGGAGAACCACCCGAATCGGTGAGGCTGCGGTGAGGGGCCCCAGCCGCGGGGCAACCGTCGATCAGACGCGGAAGACCGATCCCACGAACTCCGCCAGGAGGCGTTCCTTCAGCGGCCCCGGCAGTGCGTCCAGCAGCATGAGGACGGGAGCCGTCCGGGCGGGCAGCTTCCCGTCGCCGCCGAGGCCCGCGAAGGCCAGGACGCCGGCGATCTCGTCGGGCCCGAGGGTCTCCGGGTCGAGTCCGGTGGCCAGCTCGACGAGACCCGGGTCCACGGTCACCGGCGGAAGCGTGCGGGCCGCGGCGAGGGCGGCCGCAAGGTCCGTGACCAGGGCGTCCACCTGGCCGCCGGTGGCCGGGGTCAGAGTGAGGTGCAGGTTGGGCGGCAGGCCGTCGAAGGAGAGCTGGGGCTGCAAGTACCAGCCGCGCTCCCGCATTTCATCGGCGAGGTGCAGCAGGAGGCTGAGGTCGGGCGCCGCCTCGTCCTCCGGTCCGCCGTCCCGCGCACCGCCGCCCTCGACGGCGTCGCCCCGGGGGGCTCCGGCCGTGAACGCCACCAGCCCGGCTGCCGGTTCGCCCAGGACGCGCAGGCCGTCGATCCCGCGCAGCCCTGCGAGCAGCCGGTCCGACGCCTCGGCCACCCGGGCGGCCAGCGCGGTGTAGCCGTCCTCACCGACGTACTGGAGCACCGCCCAGGCCTGGGCCAGCAGGCCGCCGGACTTCGTGCCCTGGACCGTCGGGTTGACCACCGGGTAGCCGGGCCAGCCCGCGTGGGCGAAGTACTGGTACCGGCGCAGCTCGGCGTCCCGGTACAGGACGACGGAGGCGCCCTTGTCCGCGTACCCGTACTTGTGCAGGTCCACGGAGAGCGAGGTGACCCCGGGCACGGACAGGTCGAACGGCGGGACCTCGCGTCCGGCCCGCCTCAGGTGGGGCAGGAGCCAGCCGCCGATGCAGGCGTCGACGTGGCAGAGCACGCCGCGCCGGGCGGCGGCCGCGGCGATCTCGGGCACCGGGTCGATCACCCCGTGGGCGTACGAGGGCGTCGAGGCGACCACCAGTGCCGTGCGGTCCGTGAGGGCGGCGGCCATGGCGTCCGCGTCGGCGCGGAAGGTGACCGGATCGACGGGGACGACGACGGTCTCCAGGCCCAGGTAGTGGGCGGCCTTGTGGAAGGCGGCGTGCGCGGTGGACGGGAGCACGAGCTGCGGCGCGGTGACCCCCCGCACGGCCCGCGCGTGATCCCGTGCGGTCTTCACGGCGAGCAGGATGCTCTCCGTCCCGCCGCTGGTGAAGGTGCCCTGGGCGCCGGGCGCGCCGAGGACCGCCGCGACGGCGCCCACCAGGTCGTTCTCCAGCCGGGCCACGCTCGGGAAGACGGTCGGGTCGAGCCCGTTGACGGTGGCGTACGCGGTGTACGCGGCGGCGGCCAGCTCGTCGAGGCCGTCGAGGCCGGCGTCGTAGACGTAGGCGAAGGTCCGGCCGCCCCGGGTAGGCGCATCGCCCTCCCGCAGGGAGCGCAGTTCGGCGAGCACGTCGTCCGGGGTACGGCCGCCCGGCAGGGCGCGGGTGGGTTCAGTCGACACGGGTGTGGTTCTCTTCCTGCCGGGACGGTTCGGGCGGTACGGGTACGGGTGGGGGGTCGTGTGCGGTGGCTCCGGCGGGGTCCTCGCGGTAACGGTGCAGCAGCCACAGGCTGGCGGCGGCGAGGACGGCGGGGAGCACGCTCATGCCCGCCGTGATGCCGGTGAGGGCCGCCTCGGGCTGTGCCACCTGGTGGTCCGCGTCGGAAGAGCGGAACCCGGTCACCGTGAGGACGAGGGCGAAGACGCCCGCGCCGAGCGCGAAGGCCAGGGTTTCGGCGGCCGTCCACAGCCCGGTGAACGTCGCGGCACGGCGCTTGCCGGTGCGGGCCGCGTCCGCGGCGAGGGTGTCCGCCAGCATGGTCAGCGGGAGCAACTGCAGTCCGGCGTACGCCACTCCGACGACCGCGACCGCCGCGTAGCCGAGACCGGCCCCGGCCGTCGGGGTGAGGGCGAGCAGCAGGGCGCCGGCGAGGAACAGCAGCGAGGCGGCCCACTGGGCGTTCTTCACGCCCCACCGCCGGGACAGCCCGCTCCACAGCGGCATGAACAGGACGAGGGGGCCGATCAGACAGGCGAAGAGCGGGGTGACGGCGGTGGGCGACCCGAGGGTGTACGTGGCGAAGTACTGCACGCCGGCGAGCATCACGCCGACGGCGAGGGCCTGGAGCGTCCACATGCCGGCCAGGTGGAGGAACGGCCGGTGGGACCGGGCGGTCGCCAACTGGGCGCGCAGTGACGGCTCGGACTCGTTGTGGACGGCCCGCGGCGCCCACCGGGTGGTGAACCAGGCGCCGAACATGCCGAGGGCCAGCAGCACGGCGACGGCGGCCCCCATCAGCCGGTAGCTCGCCGGACTGCCCCCGTCGGCCTGCGCGAGGGCCGGGGCGAGCGCTCCGGACAGCAGAATCGCGACGCCCAGGAAGCCCACGCGCCAGCCGAGGATCCGGCCGCGCTCGGCGGGGTCCTCGGTCATCTCGGCGGGCATCGTCACGTACGGCACCTGGAAGACGGCGTACGCGGTGGCGGCCAGCAGGAAGACCACGGCCACGTAACCGGCGGCGGCCGCACCGCGCAGCGGAGGCGCCGCGAACAGCAGGACGAACAGTGGGGGGAGGGTGCAGGCACCGGCGAGCAGGAAGGGCCGGCGGGGGCCGCCGCGCAGCCGGCTGCGGTCGGACAGCACGCCGACGAGCGGGTTGATCAGGACGTCCCACGCCTTGGGCAGGAAGACCGCCGCCCCGGCGACGGCCGCCGGGACCGCCAGGATGTTGGTCATGTAGTAGAGCAGGATCAGCCCCGGCACCGTGGCGAACGTGCCGGTGCACAGGGAGCCGAGGCCGTACCCGATCCGCACGCGGCGCGGCAGTGGCGGAGCCGGCGCGCGCTGGGCACGGAGGTCTGCTGGCATGCGCAGATCATCAGCGAGCGGACGAGGGGTGGCAAGAGGCGAGTATGACAGCGGCATGAACTCCGCCTACGAAGCCCGGCTCCGCGCCTTCCCAAGCCGCCGGCCCCTTCCGCGCGGCTCCCGGACCCGGGTCACGGTCGCCGGCGGTTCAGCCGGTTTCCAGAGCCTTCTTGAGGTTGCGCAGGGTCGTGCCGATGTTCCGGCGCTGGAAGTCGGCGAAGACGCTTCCGCCCGTGGCGACCCGGTCGAAGGCGTTCGCCACGAAGTCCGGCCACGACCGGCGGTCGTCGGTCCACGTCTCGGTCACCAGGGTCCCCTCCGGTACTTCCTCGAAGCGGTACTCCCAGGTGGCGATGGGACCCCGCAGCCGCGGGCGGGTGACACCGATGGCGTGCACCCGGAACCGGAACAGCCTGTCCTGCTCGAGCGCCGTCACGGTGCACCGGGTCGTCCAGCGGAAGGCACCGCGTTTGTTGCGTCCGTCGAAGACCATCCCGACGCTCGGCTCGCGGGTGCCGTCGCGCACGGTGGCACCGAGGTTCTCCGGGCTCCACTCCCCCATCCGTGCGGGATCGGACACGCGCCGGTAGATCTCCGCGGGACGGGCACGGACGACGATGCTGTCGGACACCGTCAGCGTACGAGGCATGGTTCCCCCTTCACAGGGCCAGATGCTGGCGCTCCGGCTCCACCCGAGACTACCCCTCGGTAACTTCATGGTCGGTCCGTCTTGGGGGAAGGCCGGTTCGCCACGCTGGACCGACGAAGGCGGCTGGGCCGGGGCCGCACCGCCGGTGCCCGGTGTGACTCCCCCTCAGGTTCGTGCCGACTGCTGCCACGGCCGGTTGTGGACAGTGATGGTGCCCGGCCAGGCCGACCGATCCCCTGTTGGTTCAACGGATCCGCCGGGAGCGTGCCAGAGCCCGCCATCCCAGGGCGGTGCCGGCCAGCCCGAGCAGCAGGGCCACGTAGGCGCCGCCGAGCCCGTTTCCGGTGCCGAGTCCGCCGTCGGCGGTGGCCGCGACCAGAGCGCCCAGGGCGATGCCGATCACCCCCGCGGCCATGGCAGTCAGGGCCCCGAGCGGCCCGGTGGCAGTGCCGGGACGCCGGGCGGATCGGGTCAGCGCGAGCACGGCGATGACCACGGCGGCCAGTCCCAGCAGCCCGCCGGTGGTGGCTCCGAGCCTTCCGAGGCTGAAGTCGGTGACGGCGGCGGCGACCGGCTGGACCGGGGTGTGAGCCACTGCTGGTGTGGCTAGGGCGAGCCCGGTGAGCAGGGCGGTCGCGGAGGCGGCGAACAGGTTGCGAGCGGACATCAGGGTGCTCCTTCTCTTACCGCGAATGGATGTGGTCCGAGCATGTCGGCCGGGCCCCCGGCCGGTCGTCCAGCAGGCGCAGACACTTCGCGCTGCCACGGACGCGGCAGGTGCTGCCGAACTACCGCACGCGTGGTAGTCGACCGCTCGTCCTCGAGGTGGATCCGCCCGCCGCGGCCACGGGCTACGGTGCGCGCATGAGCAGAGGACGGTTCCGCGTGCGGGCGGGTGTCAGGGACTTGCTGATCGCCGTAGGCGTGGCGGCGGCGCTGCTGGTCACCGGTCTGTCCGGGGCGGGGCCGGGGCAGGGGCAGCACTCCGGCACGGGCCTCGGCCTGCTCGGCTACGCGCTGTTGGCCGTCGGCGGCCTGTCCCTGGCCTTCGGCCGCCGGGCTCCGGTCGCCGTCCTCGCCGTCACCGGGCTCTGCGCGGTGGGCTACCAGGCGGCCGGCTTCGACGTGGCCGCCGTCGCGTTCCTCTTCGCGGTGTACGCGGCCATGCGGGCGGGACACCGCATCGTCACGGTGACGGTGAGCGTGGCCGTGCTCGCCGCTCTCCCCCTCGCGGCCCTCGCCTCGGGCTTGCACGACACCGGCGAGGCGTTCGCGCAGGCCCGGGGCGCCCTCCAGATCGCCTGGCTCATCGCCGCCGGCGCCGCCGGCGAAGCCCTCCGCCAGGCCGAGCAGCGGGCCGACGAAGCCGAGCGCACCCGGGAGGAGACCGCGCGGCGCCGCGCCGACGAGGAACGGCTGCACATCGCGCGGGAGCTGCACGATTCGCTCACCCACCAGATCTCGGTCATCAAGGTGCAGTCCGAAGCCGCCGTCCACGTGGCCCACAAGCGCGGCGAAGAGGTCCCGGCGGCCCTCCTGGCGATCCGGGAAGCCGGCCGGGAGGCGTCCCGGGAGCTCCGCGCCACCCTGGAGGCCCTGCGGGACGACGACACCACCCCGCCGCACGGTCTCGATGCCATCCCCGAACTCGTCGAGCGGGCCGGCAGGAGCGGCCTGGACGCGACGCTGACGATCGAGGGCCGGCGGCACGACGTACCCACCGCAGTGGGCAGGACCGCCTACCGGGTCGTTCAGGAATCGCTGACCAACATCGCCCGTCACGCCGACGCCGGCACGGCATCGGTCCATATCGACTACCGGCCGGACACCCTCGCGATCCGCATCGACGACGACGGCAAAGCCACACCGGACAGTGCGCAGGAACCCGGCATCGGGCTCCTGGGGATGCGCGAACGCGTCACCGCCCTCGGCGGCCGGCTCCGGGCAGCGCCGCGAGGCGAAGGCGGATTCACCGTGCAGGCCGAACTCCCCGTGGAACGAGCATCATGATCCGTGTCCTGCTCGTCGACGACCAGCCGCTCATCCGCAGCGGATTCCGCGCCTTCCTCGACCTCGAAGACGACATTGAGGTCGTGGCCGAGGCCGCCAACGGCCAGGAGGGCCTGGAACTCGCCAGGGTCCACCTGCCCGACATCGCGCTCATCGACATCCAGATGCCGGTCCTCGACGGCATCGAGACGACCCGGCGCATCACAGCCGACCCTGCGCTCGCCGGAGTACACGTGGTCATCCTGACCAACTACGGACTGGACGAACACGTCTTCAACGCCCTGCGTGCCGG
>NZ_JBHWMB010000100.1:14590-23734 GCF_042730015.1 Streptomyces sp. NPDC059957
CTTCCTGCACGCCGTACGGGTCGCAGCGCGCGGCGACGCCCTCCTCGCGCCCTCGATCACCCGCAAGCTGATCGACCGGTACGTCACCCAGCCTCCCCCCACCTCCGGCGGCACCGGCAAGCCCCTGGAGGATCTGACCGGCCGCGAACGCGAGGCCGTCGTCCTGGTCGCGCAAGGCCTGTCCAACGACGAGATCGCGGCCCGCATGGTGATCAGCCCACTGACCGCGAAGACGCACGTCAACCGGGCCATGTCCAAACTCCGGGCGCGCGACCGCGCCCAGCTCGTGGTCTTCGCCTACGAATCCGGCCTGGTGACGCCCCACAACCCCTGACAGGGCTGAGCGGCGTTCTGTGTGCGACGACACGGTGAGCGCGAAGGGCCGTACCGGGTCGGAGGCTACTCGGCTCGGGTCCATCGCTTGACGATGTGCGGTGCGGAGAACGGCGCGGGCCAGGTCTGCAGCCGGACCTCCTCGGCCGCCTCGGGCTCCTCGTCCGATTCGAGCCGGCGGACGGCAGCGGCGAGGTTCCGCCGAGAGGCTCGGGCGCGGTTCCAGCCTGCGGGCACTTCACATCGTGCCGCGTCGTCGAGGTCGTCGCTGCCCGGCACGTGCGCGAGCAAGCCCGGCGCCGCGGCTCGGCCGACTGGGCGGCCACGGCAGAAGGTCCCGTCCGGCTCGCGATGGCGGCGGCGAGGTACCGGACCCGCATGGTCCATGTGTCCGGTGACGCGGTGTTCTCCGGCGCACACGTCCACGGCACCGACCTGGCCGCCGCACTCCTCGCTGACCGGGTACTCGCCCGAATGGAGGCAGGGACCGGCGGCAGCGGTGGCAGCCCGCCGGGTCTCGCCCGAGACTCGTCGCCAGAGACGACAAGCGCGAGGAAGGACAGCAGCCATGCCGCGAGCCGAGGAGGAGAACGTCGCCGCCCGCCCCATCGGTGCGGTGGACCAGCGCCCGGGAGGAGCTGGCGGACACCTGCGGACCGCCCTCAGGAGGACCAATCTGCTCCCGGCCTTCCTGGTACTCACGGTCATGATGGTGGCCCTGTGGCTCATGGGCATGCCGTTCCTCCAGGCCCTGACGATCTCGACCGCGGTGAAGATCGCGGTGGCCCTGCTCGAACTCCGCCGGCTGCCCGGCCCTCCCGCCGGCGGGGGGGGGTCGGGGGGGGGGCCGCTCCCCCTCCAGTCCGGCGGGCCGGCGTAGCCATGACCACCGCCAACGCGATTGGTTTCCATGCACTTCTCACACGGGGAGAACGTCCGACGGCGGTCGAGGCCGCCGCTCCGCTGAAGGGTCCGCGGAGCGGAAGTGTGCATGGTGTTCCCGCAGGAAGGCGTCGAGGGTGCGGGGCGGTCGGCCGAGGAGGTCGGTGACCGTGGTGTTCGGGTTCTCGGGCCGGGTGATGGCGAGTTGCTGGATCTCGGTCACGTGGTCCGCGAGCCAGTCGGGCATGTGGGCGTTCCGAATGAGGCTGTCGCGCAGTTCGTCCGGCGCGAGGTCGACGTAGCGGACCGCACGGCCCGTCAGAGTGGTCAGACGTGCGGCGAGTTCGGGGTACGCGACGGCTTCGGGTCCGGTCAGGGTGTAGGTGCCGCCGGCGATGCCGGGCCTGGTGAGGGCGGCTGCGGCGACGTCGCCTATGTCGCGGCAGTCGATGTAGTTGCAGGGCGCCTCGCCCATCGCGCCGAGGATGACTCCCCGGGCGACGGCGGGAGCCAGGCGCAGGAGGTTCTGCATGAACGCGTAGGGGCGCAGGACGGTGTGGGCGAGGCCGCAGGCGCGCAGGTGTTCCTCGACGGCGTGGTGCCCGCGGGAGACGGCGACCGGGGAGTCGGGTTCGGCGGCGGGTGCGGAGATCTTGACGATGTGTCCGATACCGGCTTGGGCGGCGATGTCGATGACGCGGGTTTCGAGCGCGACCTGTTCGGGGCCGTTGGCCATGGCGAGGAAGAGCTGGTCGGCGCCCTGGAAGGCGCTGCGCAGGGACCGGGGGTCGGCGGCGTCGGCGTACTGCACCTCGACGGGCAGCGGGTGTGTGCCGGTTGCGCCGGGGATCGGGAGGTGCGGAGTGCGGGTCAGCGCGCGGACGGGTGCGCCGAGGGCGAGGAGGCTGTGGAGCAGGGCGTTCCCGGTGGCTCCGGTCGCTCCCATGACAACGATCATCGAGTACTCATTCCGTTGCTCGTTCCTTCGTGACTCGGTCGGGCCGGGTCCCGTCGGTCGGGTGGGCCCGGTGGAGAGACGGCTCACGCCGGGGAGCCCGGCAGTGCCGGGGTGGTGGCGCGCCAGCGGAGGGTGACGATGGTGGTGGCGAGGGCTGCGGAGACCGGCAGGTCGATGCGCAGGCGCTCCAGCCAGGGGGCGGCGGGTACCGGGGTGTGAGCCGGTACCCATTGGGCCGTGAACCATCCCAGCAGGGCCGCCGCGCCGGCGGTGGTGATGACGAGTGCGGCAGCCAGGGCGAGACGCGGGGTGGTGACGGTCCAGCGTCGGGGCCGCCCGCCGCGCCGCAGCCAGGCGCCGACCAGGAACGCCACCACGGCGGAGGTGCCGGCGATGGAGGTGCAGGCGGCCGCGGCCAGGTCCCGCTGCCCATTGACGAGACCGGCGGTGCCGGCCATCAGCGCGGGGGCGGCGTAGGCGGCCAGTACCTCACGCCGCAGGGTGAACGGCCGGGACGGCCGGGTGGCTGCTCGATTGCGGCTGGTTCTGTCCTGCGTTGCGTGCATGCGGGCCTCTTTCTCGTACGTGCGAGGGAAGCGAAGGAACGCGGCGAAGGGCGGGGGCGGGGTGCAGGCCCGTGCCGCCGACTCATGTAATTAGGCAGCTAACTACATGGGCGGAAAAAGAGCCCACCTTGAGGGCGGGCCAATACAGCGGAGTGCGCGGTCAGTCGGCGACCAAGGCCGCGCTGCCGTGGACCACTCGGGCGAGCAGGTCCAGGAAGACCGCGCGCTCCTCGGCGGAGAGCCCGCCCACCATCGCCTCAAGTCGCCCGAAGTGCTCGGGCGCCATGTCGCGCAGGAGCTGCGCGCTACGTGCGGTCAGGATGGCCACCGTGCCCCTGCCGTCCTCCAGGGAGGGCCGGCGCGCGATCAGACCTTCACGCTCGAGGCCGTCCAGCAGGCCGGTGACCGTGGCCCTGGAGACACCGAGGTCGGCGGCAAGGCATGACGGAGACTTCTCCCCGCCGTGGTCTTCGAGGTCGGCGAGCACCCGGTAACGCCCCGTCGACAGGCCGAACCGGGCGAAGTGCGCCTCGGCCATTCTGCCGACCCGCGCACCGGCCGAGATGAGCCGCACCGCGACCAGCACCGCCTGCGGATCGACCTCCAGGCCGTAGTGCTCGACCTGCCTCCTGGCCTGGTCCAGCGTGGGCGCCTCACCGTCGATGCCGTCGCTCGTCATGCAGATAATATGGCGACTAATCATTTGGCCTGTCAAGGCATTCCGGTCCGGACTGGGCCGGGCCCGGCGGTGCACCGGGCGTGTTCGACATCCGGGTCAAGGCCCGTCCGGCCGCCGGGTTCCGTCCGCGTCGGCTCCCACGCAACCTCGCCTGGCGGATTCCCCGCCTCCGCCAACCGTTGCGAAACGGTCATGGATCGGCCGTCAGCCCCGGGGCAATACTGCGAGAACACCGGCGGTGCCTTCATCCCGTCGGTGAACGCTTGTCTTTCAGGGGGAAATGACGTGCGCACACCTCGTATCAGGAGATCGGGGGCGGCCGCATCGGCAGCCGTCGCCGCCATCGCGCTCGCGGCGGGTCTCACCACACCCGTCGCCGCCGCGCCCATGACCGGCCGCTCGGACGTCCCGGCGGGTCAACAGCCCGCCGGGCAGGGGTTCACCCAACTGACCCTGATCACCGGGGACCAGGTCACCGTGGACCCCGAAGGCCGCCCGGTCGGCTTCGCCCCGGCCAAGGGCCGGGAGAAGATACCCGTGTCGGTCCGCCGGGACAAAGGCGGCAGCAGCCTCGTCCCGCTCGACGCCCGGCCGCTGATCGAGTCCGGCCGGCTCGATCCCCGCCTCTTCAATCTCACCGAACTCTCGCGCCCCGAGTACCACAAGGCCCGCGGCGACCAACTGAAGCTGATCGTCCGCTACGACGGCTCCGCCCCGGCCGCCAAGTCGGCCCTGCGTTCCACGGGCGGCCTGCGCGTGGATCGTACGTACGGCCTGCTCAACGCCGAGGCCGTGACCGCTACCCCGGTGAGCGCCGCCGCCCTCTGGGGCGGGCTCACCGGCCGGCAGGGCGGCGCCGCCCCTCTGGCCGCCCCCTCCGGCATCGCCTCCGTCTGGCTCGACGGCATCCGCGCCGCCGGCCTGGACAAGAGCACGCGTCAGATCGGCGCCGACAAGGCCTGGGCCGCCGGATACGACGGCACCGGCGTGAAGATCGCCATCCTCGACACCGGCATCGACACGGCCCACCCCGACCTCGCCGGCCGGGTCGTCGCCGCAGCGGACTTCTCCGAATCCGGCAGCACCGCGGACCGCTACGGCCACGGCACCCACGTCGCCTCCATCGCCGCCGGTACGGGGGCCAAGTCGGGAGGGAAGTACAAGGGCGTCGCGCCGGGAGCCAAGCTGCTCAACGGCAAGGTTCTCAACGACTACGGCTACGGCAGCGACTCCGGCATCCTGGCCGGCATCGAGTGGGCCGTCGCGCAGGGCGCCCAGGTCGTCAACCTGAGCCTCGGCGCGCCCGACGCGCCCGAGATCGACCCGGTCGAAGCCGCCGTGAACCAGCTCTCCGCCGACAAGGGCATCCTCTTCGCCGTCGCCGCCGGCAACGACGGGAAGTCCGGGCCGGGCACGATCGACTCCCCCGGCAGCGCCGACGCCGCCCTCACCGTGGGCGCCGTCGACAAGGCCGACGTCATCGCCGACTTCTCCGGCATCGGCCCCCGCGCCGGCGACGGCGCCGTCAAACCCGATGTCACGGCCCCGGGCGTGGGCATCACCGCGGCCGCCGCCGTCGGCAGCGCCATCGAACGCGAGGTCGGCCAGAACCCGGCGGGCTACCTCACCATCTCGGGCACCTCCATGGCCGCGCCGCACGCGGCCGGCGCCGCCGCCCTGCTCAAGCAGCAGCACCCGAAGTGGACCGGTACCCAGATCAAGGGCATCCTCACCGGCTCCGCCAAGCCCGGCCCCTACAACGCCTTCCAGCAGGGCACCGGCCGCATCTCGGTCGACCAGGCGCTCGGCCAGTCCGTGGTCGCCGAACCCCTCGCGCTGGCCTTCGCCAACCAGCTGTGGCCGCACGAGGACGACGCCCCCGTCACCCGAAAGGTCACCTACCGCAACCTGGGCACCTCTCCGGTCACCCTGAAGCTGTCCGTCACCGCCACCGGCCCCGACGGGAAGCCCGCCCCGGCCGGTTTCCTCGCCTTCGCCCGCCCGAGCCTCACCGTCCCCGCCGGCAAGACGGCGTCGGTGGACCTCGCCCTGAACACCCGGCTCGGCGGCTCCGTCAACGGCCGGTACACCGGGCACGCGGTGGCGACCGCGGCCGGGCAGAGCGTCCGTACGGCGATCGTCGCCGATCGCGAGGTCGAGTCGTACGCGCTGACCATCCGCCACATCGGCCGGGACGGCAAGCGGCCGGCCGGCTACTTCAGCAGCCTCCAGGGCGTGAGCGGGCTGGCCACCGGCAGGATCTTCAGCAACCACGAGGGCTCCGGCTCCCGGACCATCCGCGTCCCCAAGGGCAGCTACATGCTCGACTCGCACCTCTGGGCCGACCCGGAGAACGTCGAGGAGGGCCTCGACTGGATTTCCCAGCCCCGCCTCGACATCACCCGCAACACCACGGTCACGGTCGACGCCCGTACCACCAAGCCGGTGGACATCACCGTGCCCTCGGACCCGTCCATGGTCGGGTTCCTCACCCCCAGCTACGAGTTGCGCGCCGACGGCGTCAGCTACGCCTTCGGATGGTGGCTCTACGCCGCGATCCCCCTGCGCACCCGCGGCCAGGGGCCCGAGCCGGCCGCCGGAACCAGTCTGACCCAGCGATGGGACAAGCACGCGGTGTCCGAAACCGAGGAGTACCACACCACTCTCGGCGGCCCGGTCCGCACTCCGGCCACCGGCTACACCCGGCATCTGAAGGCCTCCGACCTGGCCACCGTGACCGTAGACCACGGCTCCTCGGCCCCTGACAAGGTGGGCATCGTACGAGCCGTCGGCCGGCTTCCGGGCAACGGCGGCCCGAGCTCCATGTGGCAGCCGCGGCTCCTGCCGAACACGGTGACGCTGCACCTGTCCTCGGTCGACGGGGTGAAGTGGGCGCTGTCCGCCTCCCAGTTCGGCATGGACGGGGACGGCAACGAGGTCGCGGAGACCTCGTACGCCGTCGAACGCGCCTACGCGGGCGGCCGCACCCACCGGGAGCGCTTCAACACCGCTGCCGCCGGGCCCCGGGTGGACACCGCGTCGGGGCTCGGCCTCTACCGCAAGGGCGACCGGATATGGGGCACGTTGCCGCTGCTCGCGGACGGCGCCGGGCACGACGGCACCGGCTTCCACGCCAAGGGCAAGACCGTGCTCTACCGCAACGGGGTCGTCGTCGGCAGCCAGGCTGCCGAACTCCGCGACGCCAAGCGCTTCTCCGTCCCGCCCGGTGAGGCCTCCTACAAGCTGGTGGCCTCTTCCACCCAGTCCGAGACCGTCAGCCGCACCTCGTCCAAGGTGACCGCGACCTGGTGGTTCCGCTCCGGCACCACCCCGACCGGTCCCACGGCGCAGCTGCCCGCCTCCGTCGTCCGGTTCGCTCCCGCGACACGTCTGGACGGGACCGTCAACGGGGGCCACCCGTTCCGCGTCCCCGTCACCGTCCAGGGCCCGGCGGCCGGCAAGGGACTGAAGTCCCTGACGGTGTCCGTCTCCTACGACGACGGCTACACCTGGCAGACCCTGCCGGTCCAGGACGGGGCGGTCACCACGCAGACCCCGCCGTCGGGCGGCCACGCCTCCCTGCGCGGCACGGTGGTCGACACCGCGGGCAACAAGTCCGAAGTCACGATCCTGCGCGCGTACCTGACCGACTGACCCGTCCCCGCACCGCATGACGAACCCGGAGGCGCTCGCCTCCGGGTTCGTCTTGACGACTGCCTCGGCCCATCCACGCCCCCTCGTCGCCGGCAACGTGGCGGCGGCGGGGAAACGGGTGTGCCGTGCGCCCCGCAGGGAAGCTTTTGGTGGAGATCAGCGTCAAGAAGGAAGGCCATGGGAACCCAGACGTTCACCATTCCCCCGGTGCGGACCGGCTTTCGCTGGCGCATGAACCCACACCACTCCGCCGAGATGGACGCCGCCGCGAATGCGTGGGCATTCGGGTTGTTCAGCGATGACCCGCGGGTGCCGGCGCCGGTGCATGCCGACAACTACACCACGTGGGCGGCGCTGTGCTTCCCCGACGTGGACCCCGACCTGCTGACCCGGTGGTGCCGCTTCAACGCGCTGTACACGGTCATCGAGAACAAGCAGGAGGCCCTGTACGAGACGAGCGGCGCCGGGAGCGCCGAACGGCTGTGGGAACGCACGGTCGCTCTCCTCTTCCGGCAGTCGCACGCCGACGACGTGTTCGCCGCCGGTGACTGGGGCGACGGCCTGCCCCGGTACAACCTGACGGCGGCCATGACCATCGCGGAAATGCTCCCGGAATCGCTGGCCCGGTACTGACCTGTACTCCTTCCGGAAGGAACGGGACGACAGGAACGGGAAGAAGGCGCACGTTCAGGCCGTCTCGGTGCTGCAACACGTGCACGGCCTGGGCCTACAGGAAGCCCTGAACCGGCTCGTCGAGACGATCGAGGAAACGGAACGCCAGTACCTCGCGGTCCGCTCACGCTGGGCCCTCACACCAGGAGCTGACGAGTACTGCGACCGCCTGGAGGACATCAGCGCGGGGAACCTGCGCTACCACCAGACTTCGCCACGATTCCACGGGGACGGATTTGAGGGCGTGTTCACCGGCGGGGAACTGCAGGTGCCCGGAGGGCTGTCCGGACGGCCCCAGACGACCTGACCTCCACCCCCTCCCCCTCCACCCCGTCCTGACGGCGCGCGACACTCCGTGCGGTTCGGCCGCGGTGGAACCGGGCCGCCGGGGACGGGCCGCCGGGCTCCTTCGACCGCACTCGGGCAGGATGGCCGGGTGCAGACATCGGAGTTGATCGCGCGGGCGGCCGGACTGGCCGATCAGGGCGCCCGGCGGATCCTCGGCATCGCCGGGCCTCCCGGTGCGGGCAAGTCGACCCTGGCGGCGCTGATCGCGGACGCGCTCGGGCCGGAGCGTGCCGTGGTGGTGCCCATGGACGGGTTCCACCTCGCGCAGGGCGAGCTGGACAGGCTCGGGCGGGCCGAGCGAAAGGGCGCCCCGGACACGTTCGACAGTGCCGGATACCTCTGCTTGCTCCGCAGGCTGCGGTCATCCGGCGAACGCACCGTCTACGCACCGGCCTTCGATCGCTCGCTCGAGCAGCCGATCGCGGGCAGCATCGCCGTCGACCCGGGCGTGCCCCTGGTGATCACCGAGGGGAACTACCTGCTTCACGACGCGCCGGACTGGGCGCCCGTAAGGTCGCTTCTGGACCAGGCCTGGTACTTGGCGCCCGACGAGGGCCTGCGCGTGCGGCGCCTCATCGACCGGCACGTCCGGCACGGCAAGGACCCGGAGGCGGCCCGCGCCTGGGTCTCCCGCTCGGACGACCCCAACGCCCTCCTCGTCGCGCGCGGCCTCCACCGCGCCGACCTCGTGGTCGGCGCCGGCTGACGGTCGGGGGCGCGTCGCTCTGGCATCGCGCGCGATGGCTCCGACAGCCGGCTCCGGATGCCCGGCTCCGGGGTGGCCGGAACTCGCCCGAGGTCGCGGACCAGTTGCGTACCAGCTGGTAACTTGCGCGAGTTGATCATGCTCGCAGCCACGGTCGGCCACACTCCCGGCCCGCGCCGCACCACCCCTCGGCCAAGGAACCACATTGGTACGCAACGCCCGGACGACCTCCCTCGTCTCCACGTCCGCCCTCGCTCTCACCCTCTCCCTCCTCGGCGCCGCCGCCCCCGCGTCCGCCGCGGACGCGCCCACACCGCACCTGGACTCAGTCGAGCAGACCTTGCGT
>NZ_JBHWMB010000101.1:0-16613 GCF_042730015.1 Streptomyces sp. NPDC059957
CCTTCGGTCGCGTCGCTTCGCGATGGCCTTCGGCCACCCTTGACCGACCGACCCACCCCGAAACGCCACAAGACTTCCGGGATCCCCCCGGGGAACGGCCGGGGGGAGGGTGTGGGGAGGAGCGGCCTCGTCTGAGATGCCTGTGCCTTCTCCGGCCGGAGGTCGTCTGGACACGGCCCCGGCAGGACCGTGACCTCAGTCGGTACAGAGGCGCGGGACGGTCGGAGCATCCAGGGCCGGGGGGTCTGGACACCCTTCCCGTGACCGTCGACGGCCGGCATGAGCGAGAGGTGGAGGGGACGGGCCCCAGGGTCGGTGGGCGCATCGGATCGCTACGCAGTCCGTCTCGGCTGAGCGGCTGACCGCCGTCTGGGGCTGGCGGGCTGGCCGCGAACTCCCCTGCTGGGCACGCTGCTTAGAGTGATCCCATCGACCGGCGGGGGAGCCGGTCAGTGAGTGGGGAGAGCCATGGCATTGCGCAAGTTCCTGAGCGCCCTCGGCGTCAACGCGCCGAGCGTGGAGACGGTCGTCGAGAACCCGCGGGTCAGCCCGGGCGGGACGCTGCGCGTCGTGGTCACCGCCGTGGGCGGCGGCGCCGATGTGGACATCGAGCGGGTGCGGCTGGAGGTGGTCGTACGGGCCGAGGACCGTGAACTGAGCGGCGGCAAGACCGCCTGGAAGCACCCCTATACGGTCGCGACGGCCGAGATCGAAGGCTTCCGGCTGCCCGCCGGGCAGACGGTGACGGTCCGCGGTGAGGTCGTACTGCCGTGGGAGATGCCGCTCACGCACGCGCTGGGCGCGCCCATCACGGGCGGGCGGGCCGCCGTCCGTACCGAGCTGGCCGTCGACAAGTCGGTGGACCAGGGGGACTTCGACGAGATCGAGGTCCACG
Source organism: Streptomyces sp. NPDC059957 (assembly GCF_042730015.1). NCBI lineage: Bacteria > Bacillati > Actinomycetota > Actinomycetes > Kitasatosporales > Streptomycetaceae > Streptomyces > Streptomyces sp. NPDC059957. Next base: position 896 of record NZ_JBHWMB010000101.1, read on the forward strand.
CCCTCCCGGCGCAGGACGCGATCCTCCAGGCCTACACGGACCTGGGATTCCGCCTGCACGAGGCCGAGGTCAAGATCGGGTTCCACCCGACGCTGGCGCCGAGCATGAAGTCCCGGCAGACGGAGAAGTACTGGCAGGAGATCGACTTCTTCCTCCCGGAGCACATGAAGTGGGGGACCTTGGAGCTCGAGACGGTGTTCACCGCCCGCGAGAACTCCCTCGACACCCACCCGGGCGGCTATCCGCCGGCCACCTTCGTCTACGACGAGCTGGATCAGCAGGCCTGGACGGAGACCCTGAGGGAGCACGTGACCACCTACTGGCCGTCCTACAAGAAGTAATCCCGGGATGGCCGGCCTGGGGGACGGACTTCACCCCTGGGCCGGCGCCCCGCCCCGAACGCGACGTGGCTGATGTCGTTCCCGGTGTTCTCGTACTCGTCCAGCACGTACAGCTCCCCCTTGCGGTCCCCCTCGGCGAGCACCCAGCCCGTGTCCCACCCGTACGTACCTCGCAGCGGCCGCACGGCCAGGGCCCGGCAGCAGGGGAACCCCGCATTCCGCCGTGCCGCATGTCAAGCGGAATCCGGAATGGATCATGACTACGTCGAAATGGTCCAATCCCTACTTGGCCGGTCTTAGCCGCCCTACACTTCGTGCCGTCAACGCCAAAAAGAGCCAGGGGGGCGCAAAATGGCGGATGGTAATTCGACAGTCCAAGTCCGCGTACAAGAGGGTGTTCTGTTTGTCGACGGTGAGGCTTATCCGTTGCACAACATCTCCCACGTAGGGCAGCGCGTATTGGAGGTGGACAAGGGGGCGGCCTGGCGCAGGTTCATCGGCCGGGCAGTCCTCTGCGTCATCATCGGCGGCATCGCGGCGGCCATCTTCGGGAACATCGCCGGAGTCATCGCGGTAGCCGTCTTCGGGCTGCTGATCTGGCAGCTCGTGAAGGTCATCAGCAGGCCTCCGGTGTACGGCCTGGTCCTCAACACCTCGGGCATCCAGCGCGAGGCAGTGTGGTCCCTGGACCGCGCCGAGATCGAGAACCTGGTCTTCGAGATCACGAAGGCCATCGGCCGGCCCAACGCCGCCCCGGTGACCATCAACATCAAGGAAGCCGTCATGGGCGACCAGATCAAGCAGTACGGCGCCGGCAGCATCGGCCGGGCCGAACACAGCGGCTCCGGGGACATCCGGGGAGGTAGCCGCTGATGGCCGGCGACAGCTATACGCAGCACGGTGCCGGGAGCATCGGAAACGCCGCGCACAGCGGCTCCGGAGACATCGTGGCCGGGGGTAAATACGTCGGCGGAAATCCACCGGAGGCCTCGGCGATCGAAAAGCTTCTCGAAGAAGTCCAGGCGATGAGGAAGCACCTGGACGAGGGTGACCGGGCGGAAGTCGACGCGGCGTTGGAAGAGCTCCAAGGGAATCCGCCGGAGGCGAGATTCCGGAGAATCCTCGGGACGTTCTCCGGAATTGCCACGCTCGTGGGAGAGGCCGGAGTTCCGGTGATCGCGGCGGTCAAGGCCCTGCTGGGCTGACCCGCAAACGGAAGGCGAGGGGGCCACGGGCAGTGGCCCCCTTGTCCTACGCCTCTTCTGCGACCCCGCCGAGGAAAGCTGCCCAGGCGCCGGGGGCGACGGAGAGCTGGGGTCCGGCGTGGACCTTGGAGTCCCGGATGTGCACGGACTCTGCGCAGCCTGCCACCTCTACGCACTGGCCGCCTTCGCCGTCGCTGTAGCTCGACTTCCGCCAGTCAAAGGCGACTTCGAGGCACTCGCCGCCCTCGCCACCGCTGTAGCTGCTCTTGAACCAGGCCAGGTGTGTGGTGTTCATAGTTCTCCCAGCAACTTCTCGATCAGGGCCAGTGACTCGTGTGGCGTGAGTGCCTGTGCCCGGATGATCCCATAGCGCTCGGTGTAGATCCTCACCCGTTCGGGGTCCGTGATGAGGTTCGCGTGGCCGTAGGTCTCTGTGTAGGCAACCTCGTTGCGTCCTTTGGGGCGGAGCAGGGTGAACGCACCCTCCAGGCCCGGGTGTTCGTCCAGCTCGGTCGGCATCACCTGAAGGTGCACAGTGCGGAGGCGGCCGATCTGGAGGAGGCGCTGCAGTTGCTCCCTCCGGACCTCTGGTCCGCCCGTGAGGCGGAGCAGGATGGAGTGTTCAAGGACGAAGCTGAAGGTGGGGGCAGGCCACTGTTCAAGGATTGCTTGTCGGGCTAGTCGGTCCGACACCCGCTTCTCGATCGTTCCCTCATCCAGTACCGGCCGACGATGCCGGAAAATGGCCCGCGCGTATGCCTCCGTCTGGAGGAGTCCGGGTATGGCCTGGGCCGCGTAGTAGTGCAGCGCCACAGACCCCGCCTCCGCGTCCGCGAACTTCCGGAACCAATCCGGGTGCCGGGTCCGCGCCCGCTTCAGCGCATCCCTCACGTCCGGGATGGCCGCGTTCAGGACGCCCCCGGCGCCAAGCGCTCGGTCGACGTTCTCCAGGAAGTCCGGCTGGGGTGTTCGTACGCCCCGCTCGATGGAGGACACCAGGTCCTCTCCCACGTGGACGAGCGCCGCGAGCTCCTTCTGCTGCAAGCCCGCCCGTTCCCGCAGCACCTTGATGATTTTGCCGAGCGCCTTGAAGAGGTACGCGGTGCCGTCGACCTCCACGGGTCGCTCCGGCTCCTCCTCGCGTTCCGACAGGTCGTTCATACGCTGAACCGCCCTCGTCCGTACAGGCCGTACACGCAACCACCGCCGGTCCTACGGGGGTTCCCCGTAGCGCCACCGGTCCTGGAAAGCGTACGGCGGACCGGCCACGCTCGGTGACGTGACGATGGAATTGAGTGACATGGCACCGGCGGAGTTCCGGCAGCGCCTCTCCGCCACCCCGCGCGGGGCCCGGCTCGCCCGGCGGCTGGCCGGGGTGCAGCTCGCGGCCTGGGGGATCCCGCACGGCTGCGCCCTCGCGGAGGACGTGGAGCTGGTGGTGGGGGAGTTGGCCGCGAACGCCGTGCTGCACGGGCGCGTGCCCGGCCGGGACTTCGAGGTACGGCTCGGCTACGACGGCCTGCGGGTCCGCGTGGAGGTGAGCGACGCCCGGGGGGACCAGGCGCCGCCGCAGGAGCCGCAGCCCGTGGACCCCTGGTCGGCGGAGGGCGGGCGCGGGCTGGTGCTCGTACGGGCCCTGGCGCGGGAGTGGGGCGTCGCGCCGAGGGAGCGGGGCGGGCCGGGGAAGACGGTGTGGGCATGCTTGTGACCCGGGGGAGTGGCGGCCGTCATCGCTCCTCGGCCGCCCGGAGCCAGTAGGTGACGTGCCGCCGGGTGGTGAGGGTGCTGGGGTGGTCCGGGCCCGAGTAGCGGGTGGCGGTGTCCGTGAGGTGGTGGACGGCGGCGGCCAACTGCCCGGCCCGGCCGAGGCTTTCGCCGAGGCGGTAGAGCACCGCGTGGACGGCGGGCTGGTGCAGGGCGCCTTCGGCGCACGCGTTCAGGGCCGTGGTGTTGGCGCGCAGGGCACTGGTCAGGCCGGCGTCGCGCTCGGTGTCGGGCCAGGCGTGGGTCATCTGGTGGACGCGTACGGCCTGCTGGGCTTCGTCGGGGGAGTGGTCGATCAGGCTCAGCCGGTGGAGCGCCCGCAGCGCGCCGGTCGCCTCCTCCTCGGTGACCGCCGGGGGTTCGGGGGCGGGGCTGTGACGGTGCAGGAACGCGCGGTGGCCCGTGAGGGCAGGATCGCCGGTCAGGACCTCGTGCGGGATGCCGTTCGGGTCGAGCATCGCGGCGAGCTGGAGCAGGGGACGGGCCAGGCCCGCCGGGCGGAGTTCGTCCGCGCGGTCCACGGACAGGGACCAGGCGGCGGCCGCGGGGGTCGACTGGTCGTCGGGCAGGCCACCGGGTTCGGGGAGCAGGTCGGCGAGGTGGCGCGCGCGGTCGGCGAGGCGGGCACGGTAGCGGGCGACCGTGATGTGGGTGTCGATGAGGTAGGCGGCGGCCTGGGACAGGGCGAGCGGAAGGTGACCGAGGTCCTGGGCCAGGGCGGCGAGGTTCGCTTCGGGTTCGCGGCGGCCCTGGGCGGCCAGGGCCTGCTGGAGGTGGGCGGTGGCCTCGGCCGGGGTGAACAGGCCCACCGGGACCAGGCGGCCGTGGGTGGCCAGGGCGGCGTCGCGTCGGCGGGTGGTGACCAGGGTCCGGCCGTGTGGATGGGCCGGCGGCCACAGGTCGCGCAGGTCGCCCGGGTCGGCGACGTCGTCCAGGACGATCAGCCGGCGGGGCCGGCCCGGCGCGGGTCCGAGCCAGGCCAGGAACGCCTGCGCGGCCCGCTCCGGGTCGGCAGGGTCCGCGTGCAGGATGTCGGCGGCGGCACGGGCGTAGGCGTCGGTGACCCACACCAGCAGGTCGACCTGTCCGTCGGCCCAGGCGTGGCGGGCGTGGTCGGCCGCGAGCTGGGTCTTGCCCACGCCGCCCATCCCGGCCAGGACCTGGCAGACGACCGCCGTACCGCCGCCCTCCACGGCGGAGCGCAGCCGGTGCACCTCGGCCCGGTCCTGGAAGGAACCGGCCCGGCGGGGGATCACCCCGACCTGGTGCGGCCAGGAGACGGCATGCCGTGGCGCCGCCTGGTAGGTGATGTGGTCGACGCGGTACGCCGCCAGGCTGCCCTGTCCGGCGTGGACCTGCACACCGCCGACGGGCGGGGTGCTGTCGGGAAGGCTTGGGTACGCCGGTCCGGTCAGCCCTGGGCCGGATCCGGCACCGGAGGGGGGCCGATGTGCGCGCCGCCCTGCAGCACGGCCGCCGCGATCGATCCGCCCTCGGCGGTCACGGTGACGTCCCGCCCGGCGGCCACGCCGCCGGCTGCGGCCGATACCCCGCCGTCCGCTGCCGTGTCCTCCAGCAGGGTGCGCAGCTCGGTGGCCGCCTGCTCCTGCTGCTCGCCGTCCAGGGCCTTCCAGGAGGTCCTCGATGCGGGTCCGCCACACCGTCGCCTGGAGGGCACGCTCCTGCTCCGAGCCGCCCCCGGCCACGAGTCCGGCCGTGGCTCCTGCCGGTGGGGATCGTCGCCGCGCTGCTCGTCATGGTCGGGACGATCGCCGTCGTCCGCAGCGAGGGCAGGGACAAGCGGCGGGTGGAGGCCGGCGCCGGGCGGGTGGCCGAGGCCGCCGCGGGGGCCCGGTTCTGCTCCGCGTGCGACGGGGTGTTCTTCCCGGGTACGGGGATCAGCTCGACGAGAAGGCGAAGGCGGCGGCCGGGGAGCCGGAGTCGCCCTGACCGCCCGCCCGGCTACTTCTTCAGGTTGTCCGCGATCAGCTTCTTGAACTCGTCCGGGGTGATCGAGTCGATCCCCTTCCCCGAGTTCACCGTGAGCTTCGTGCCGTTGACGGAGACGTCCGGAGTGCCCTTCATGTCCTGGTCGTAGAAGGCCTGGCCGACCTTTTCGACCCACGGCATGTAGGTGAGTTCCTTGACCGCCTGGTTGAAGGCGGGCGTCCGCAGGCCCGGGACCTGATCCGCGAGCTCCAGCAGGGTGGCCGTGGAGCCGAACTTGTCGTCCGATTCCTTCTCCGGGTGGTTCTTGTAGAGCACCTGGAGGTACTCCATGAACTTCTCCGGGCTCTCGTTCACCGCCGCGCCCAGCGCGTTGACCGCCCGCTTGGAGCCCTTGCCGCCGCCCAGCGCCTTGTCCAGGAACGTGGCGAAGTGGTACTCGACGCGGTACGTGCCCGCGTCCGCCTGCTCCTTGATGGTCTTGCCGAGGCCGATCTCGACGCCCGCGCAGTAGGGGCAGCGCGGGTCGAGCCAGACGGAGAGGACGTTCTTCGCGTCGGCCTTGCCGTACGGGATCACGATCCCGTCCTTGCCGGTGGTGTGGGCGGGCTGGACGAAGGGCTTGTCGGCGCCCTCGTCGGCGGAAGCGCCCGAGCCGGAGGAGTTCGCCGCGTACATCCCGACGCCGACCGCGAGGGCCAGTACGGCGACCAGCGCGCCGCCGATCAGCAACCGCCCGCGCAGCTTCTCGCGGCGGGCCTGGGCCTCGCGCTCCTCGCGCATCCGGTCGCGGGCCTCGCGCCGCTGGTCCTTCTTACTGCTTGCCATGCCCCAAGGATAAAGATCGTAGAGCGCTCAAGTAGGTGCCATTGGTGCGAATCGGGCGGGGACCTAAGTCCTTTGTCCGTTTCCGTACAAGGTCCTGGGTGCGGTCCTGCCCAAGGTCCTGTGGAAGGTCCTGTGAAGGGCAGGCGAATGGTGGGACACATCTCCCGGGGCGGCGGTGAGTCGCGCGCGAAGAACTGATAGACAGTTAACCTCCACGGCCCGATCGACCGTCCGCTCGGCCGTCCGCGCGAAGGTGTTCGGGTGCGCGGAGCGTTATACGACTTTTTTTACGTTTTACGGGGGCCCGGATCGGCCACCGCTCTGGGGGGATCGCCGCACTGTGAAGCCACTTCACCGTCACCTCGTCAACACCTCGCGCAAAGTCATGTGCACGGCCGCCCTCGCGGCCAGCCTGACCACCGCCGCGGTCGTGACCAACACGCCGATCGCGGGCGCCGGGGAAGCCGAGCCGACCCCCGACAGCCCCCAGGCCACCGATCGCGGTGACGCCCGGCTGGAACTCCCGGACCTGGTCGCCGACCCGCCGCCCGCGCCCCCCGGTGCCGCCAGCCCCAACGGGGCCACGGCCGGTATACCCGCGACCGCCCTCGACGCCTACAAGCGTGCCGAGATATCGGTGGCCGCAGCGCTCCCCGGCTGCCACCTGCCCTGGCAACTGCTCGCGGGCATAGGCAGGGTGGAGTCCGTGCACGCCTCCGGCTACGGGCTCAAGGTGGACGGGTACACCGAGAAGCCGATCCGCGGGCCGCGCCTGGACGGCAACGGCTTCGCCGAGATCAGGGACACCGACAAGGGCGAGTGGGACGCCGACGCCGAGTACGACCGCGCGGTCGGCCCGATGCAGTTCATCCCCTCCACCTGGTCGACCTGGGGCGCCGACGGCAACGCCGACGGCAAGCGCGACCCGAACAACATCTACGACGCCGCCCTGGGCGCCGGCCTCTACCTCTGCGCGGGCCAGCGCAACCTCACCGACGCGGGCGACCTCGACAAGGCGATCCTCAGCTACAACAGGTCGCGCGAGTACGTGAACACGGTGCTCGGCTACATGCGCCAGTACCAGGCCGGCCAGGGCGCGACCCCGGTGCCGAACCCGCCGACCCTGCCGACGCCCCCGGCCCCGCCGGCACCCGTGCCGACCCCGCCCCCGACGCCGGCTCCCACGCCGCCCCCGACCCCCACGCCGCCGACGCCGACCCCGCCCACCCCGGCCCCGACCCTGGACAAGCTGGTCCGGATCGGCACCAGGGAGCTCGCGGCCGAGGCCGGGACCGAGTTCGCGCGCACCCCGCTCGTCAAGGCGGTGCTGACCAACGGCATGCCGGCCGTCGACCAGGTGATCGTGTTCTCCGTCGACGACGACACCACGGGCCGCACCGTCTTCGCGGCGGACGGCAAGGACTACGCGGTCCTGCGCACCAACGAAAAGGGCCTGGTCCGGGTCCCGAAGCTGAAGGCGGGCCGCAAGGCGGGCACCTTCGTCGTGCGCGCCTCGGGCTACGTGGCTTCGACCGAGGTCTCCGTGAAGATCCAGGGCAAGGTCACCCCGGCCACGCCGGTACCCGTCCCGGAGGCGGACCAGCTCGTCCGCAGCGACGCGAACGCCGGCAAGCCGCTCACCGTGGAAGCCGGAACCGCGATCAAGGGCGTGCAGTTCCTGGCGACGGCGAAGGACAAGCCGGTCGCCGGTGCCAAGGCCACGGCCGGGCTCGGCACCGAGACCGCGGACGGCAAGTGGGTCCCCGCGGACCCGGCGAAGGCGGGGGAGACCCCGTACTTCCTGGACAAGGACGGCAACAAGCTGACGGAGCTGGCGCTCCCGGCGACCGGCGAGGACGGCAAGATCGCCCTGCCGGAACTGTCCACCACCGGCGTCGCGGCGGGCACGTACACGCTCCGCGTGCGGATCTCGGACCAGGCGGTCGTCTTCCTGAAGATCACCGTCACCGAGCCCCCCGTCACCGAGCCCCCGGTCACCGAGCCTCCCGCGACGAAGCCCCCGACGACCGACCAGCCGACCCGCAAGAGCTAGTACCCGCGGATCGTAGGACGCGACGGTGTACTCGGCCGCCAGGGCGTCGGCGACTCCGTCGAAGGCGGCCGCCCCGCCCGTCCCGCCGGGGATCAGCAGCAGGAGCGGGCCCCGGCCGCGCACCTCGTAGTGCAGGGTCGCGCCGCGCACGCGCAGGCTGCGGGTGGTCCGGGTGCTCACGCGGTGCCCCCCCTCGTGGTGGGTGGAGCGCTGGCTCAGCAGGGTGTGCAGGGCGTCGAGGGACCAGAGCCAGGAGGCCTGAGGCGTCCGCGCGTGGGCGAAACCGCCGGAGGCCTCCAGGGCCACGAACCCGTGGAACGTGCTGAGCAGCAGCCGGGCCGCGTCGGTCAGATCAGGCTCCGCCAGTCCGTAGCCGCGCAGCATGCCGTACGTCAGCGCGACCGCGCGGCGCGGCCCGGCGGCCTTTGCGGCCAGCTCGGGGTCGATCTTGAGCGGGGCCTGCGTCGCCGCGTAGCGGCCGGGACACCGGTGGGCGTAGTCCCGCCAGGCGTTGGCGAACGCGATGAGCGCGTCCCGTCCGGCGAGTCCGGCAGTCGCCTCGGCGATGAGCAGCGTCTTCTCGTCCGCCGCCAGCAGAGCGATCCGCCCGCGGAGGTCTTCCAGGCTGCGGTACGTGCGCGTAGAGGCTGCCGGGGGGCGCTGCGCCGCAGGCCCGGTTCCACGACCCGGCCAGGGAAAAGGCAGGAGCCCCGTCGACTCTGCTCGCGCAGAGAAGACAGGGCTCCTTGGGTACTGCATATCCAACCGCGATTGGTTGGCCCAGGCGACTAGGCCGGGGTGACGTTCTCCGCCTGCGGGCCCTTCGGACCCTGGGTGACGTCGAAGTTCACCAGCTGGTTCTCCTCAAGGGAGCGGAAGCCGGCGGCGTTGATCGCGGAGTAGTGGACGAAGACATCCGGGCCGCCGCCGTCCTGGGCGATGAAGCCGAAGCCCTTTTCAGCGTTGAACCACTTGACGGTTCCGGTAGCCATGAGCCCTCCTATGGGCCAAAGGGTCGCCCTGCTCCAGAACCTGCTAAGAAGTCTGAAAACTACAAAAGCCTGCGGGTCACATTCTCCGCAGGCCTCGTACTGCAAGGGAAACCAAACTGCAACTTGCGTCGAGCCTAGCACGCACATCCCGGCCGAGACCAGAGGGAAAGATCACGTCACTCGGACGTTTGAGACCCGCCAGACGGCTGACGGAGACGCGGGGGCTAGTCTCGCGATGTGGACGCCTATCGCAGCCGGCCCCGTGTCGGCCACATTCAGTTCCTGAACTGCCTGCCCCTCTACTGGGGGCTGGCCAGAACCGGCACGCTGCTGGACCTGGAGCTGACCAAGGACACCCCGGAGAAGCTCAGCGCGAGCCTCGTCCAGGGCGGCTTGGACATCGGTCCCATCACCCTCGTGGAGTTCCTCCGCAACGCGGACGACCTCGTCGCCTTCCCCGACCTCGCGGTCGGCTGCGACGGCCCCGTCATGTCCTGCGTGATCGTCTCGCAGGTCCCCCTGGACCAGCTGGACGGCGCCCGCGTCGCTCTGGGATCCACCTCGAGAACGTCCGTACGCCTGGCCCAGCTGCTGCTCGCGGAGAAGTACGGCGTACGGCCCGACTACTACACCTGCCCGCCCGACCTGGGCCTGATGATGCAGGAGGCGGACGCGGCGGTGCTGATCGGCGACGCCGCGCTGCGAGCCTCGCTGCACGACGCGCCCCGGCTCGGGCTCACCGTCCACGACCTGGGGGCGATGTGGAAGGAGTGGACCGGACTGCCGTTCGTCTTCGCCGTCTGGGCCGCCCGCAAGGAGTACCTGGAGCGCGAGCCGGAGGTCGTGCGGAAGGTCCACGAGGCCTTCCTCGCCTCCCGGGACGTCTCCCTGGAGGAGGTCGGCAAGGTGGCCGAGCAGGCGGCCCGCTGGGAGGCCTTCGACGCGGAACTCCTGGAGCGCTACTTCACGACGCTCGACTTCCGCTTCGGTCCCGACCAACTGGCCGGCGTACGTGAATTCGCGCGGCGCACGGGACTCACGACGGGCTATGCGCCCGATGTGAACGTGGAGCTCCTGCCGGTGGGCGTTCCGGGTCGTTAGCGCGGCTTATGAGGGTATTCGCCTTCCGCCTTTCCGCAGAGCGGAATGGAGCGGAGCGGGAAGGTGAATACCCGGCGTTCACCGGGAATGCGTTCCCCTTTCACCGTCCCCCGCTGCGGCCCCCGTGCGGGCGTGGGCGGGTAGGGGACAACCGCCCCCTGCTACCGTCCATCGCCAAGATGCGGCGGGGCGGGGGGCGAAATCTGACATGGGCATTACGGGATTCGTGGCCGGGGTCACGCTCTGGGGCACGCTGGCCGGTCTTCTGCTGCCCCGCGCCGTCTACCGCCTCGCGGTGGAGCCGGACCTGCCCCGGCGCTCGGCCTGCCCGGCCGGGCATCCGCTGACCGGACCGGCCCGCGGCTGGCTCGGCCTCCCGGTCTGCCCCCGGTGCGCGCCGCCCGCGCCGGGCGCCCGCAACCGCTGGCGCGGGGGCTTCGCGCCCGCCGGCGGGGCCGTTCTCGCGACCATCCTGGTGTGCCTCGCGCTCGGGGCCGGGGTGGGGGCGCGGCCCGAGCTGGCCGTCTGGCTGCTGCTGGCGCCCTTCACCGTGCTGCTCTGCCTCGTGGACCGGGCCGTGCACCGGCTGCCCGACGTACTGACCCTCCCGCTGGCCGCCGGAACCGCCGTGGCCCTCGGAGCGGCCGCCCGGTTCGGGGGAGCCGGCGGCTCCTGGACGCGGGCGCTGCTCGGCGGGCTCGCCCTCGGCGGCGTCTACCTCGTCCTCTTCTTCATCAACCCGCGCGGCATGGGCTTCGGCGACGTCAAACTCGCGCTCGTCGTGGGTCAGGTGCTCGGCTGGTACGGGTGGCCCGTGCTCTTCGCCGGAACCTTCGCCGCCTTCCTCGGGGGCGCCGCGCACGGCCTCACCCTGATCGCCCTGCGCCGGGCGGACCGCAGCAGCCCGATCCCCTTCGGCCCGTTCATGGCGGGCGGCGCCCTCGCGGGCGTGGTCTGGGCGGGACTCGGCCTCGGCGGCGTGGCGGGCCTGTGATCGCCTGCGCTGCCGGTCGCCTCCGCCGGTCGCCTCCGCCGGTCACCTCCGAGCGCCGCTGAGCAGGGGCCCCGTACGCCCGGCAGGGGGCCACGGCGGGGGAGGGGGCGGCTGGCGTAGGCTGGATCGGTCCGGCACCTTGACACAGCCGAACGCCAGCCGAACGACACAGCCGAAAGGTGACGCACCGGTGACCGACCAGGCCGCTCTCCAGTCAGTCCTCGACCGAGCCGCCGCTGGGGGCCGGATCACCAAGGAAGAGGCGCTCGACCTCTACCGCCACGCGCCGCTGCACGCGCTGGGCCAGGCCGCCGACGCGGCCCGCCGGCTGCGCTACGCCGGTACCGAGCACATCGCGACGTACATCATCGAGCGCAACATCAACTACACCAACGTGTGTGTGACGGCGTGCAAGTTCTGCGCCTTCTACGCGGCCCCCAAGGACGTGAAGAAGGGCTGGTCCCGCGACCTCGACGACATCCTGCGCCGCTGCGCGGAGACCGTCGAGCTGGGCGGCACGCAGATCATGTTCCAGGGCGGCCACCACCCGGACTACGGCGTCGAGTACTACGAGCACCACTTCTCCGCCATCAAGCAGGCCTTCCCGCAGCTGGTCATCCACTCCCTCGGCGCGTCCGAGGTCGACCACATGGCCCGGATCTCCAAGGTGTCGGCGGAGGAAGCGATCCAGCGCATCCACGCCGCCGGCCTCGACTCCTTCGCGGGCGCCGGCGCCGAGCTGCTCCCCGAGCGGCCGCGCAAGGCGATCGCCCCGCTCAAGGAGTCCGGCGAGCGCTGGCTGGAGATCATGGAGATCGCCCACAAGCTGGGCGTGGAGTCCACCTCCACCATGCTGATGGGCACCGGCGAGACCAACGCCGAGCGCATCGAGCACATCGCGATGATCCGGGACACGCAGGACCGCACGGGCGGCTTCCGCGCCTTCATCCCGTACACGTACCAGCCCGAGAACAACCACCTCAAGGGCCGGACCCAGGCGACCGTCTTCGAGTACCTGCGCATGATCGCCATCGCGCGGCTCTTCCTCGACAACATCGCCCACATCCAGGGTTCCTGGCTCACCGTCGGCAAGGAGGCGGGCCAGCTCTCCCTGCACTACGGCGCCGACGACCTCGGTTCGATCATGCTGGAGGAGAACGTGGTCTCCTCCGCCGGTGCCAAGCACCGCTCCAACCGCATGGAGATCATCGACCTCATCCGCAAGGCGGGCCGCGTCCCGGCGCAGCGCGCCACGACGTACGAGCACCTCCTCGTGCACGAGGACCCGGCGAACGACCCGGTCGACGACCGCGTGGTCTCGCACATCTCCTCCACCGCCATCGAGGGCGGTACGGCTCACCCCGAGCTGAAGCTCATCTCCTCGAACTGAGCGCCCGTGCTGACGATCCACACCGCCGAACTCCTCGTCACGGGAGCCACCACCGGACCCGGACCGGGACCCGCGCCGCTGCCCGGCGGCGCGGTCCTGGTCGAGGGCGACCGCATCGCCCGGGTGGGCCCGTACGAGGAGCTCGCCGCGGCCTACCCGCACGCGCGCGCCCGCACCTGGCCCGGGGTGCTGACCCCGGGGTTGCTGGTGCGCGGCGGCGACGAGCTGCTGGAGCGCACGTACTACCCGGACGACCCGTACGAGATCACCGAGCTCGGGGCCGAACCGATCAGCGGCGCCGAGGCGTTGGCGGACCTGAAGATGACGGAGCCGCGCTGGGGCAACAGCGCGCGGCGCGGTACGCAGAAGCTGCTCGCCCGCGGGGTGGTCGCGGTGGCCGGCCGCCTCACCGTCCCGGCCGTCCGGACGGCCGTGGTCCGCTCGGGGCTCACCGTCGTTGCGCCCGCTCCCTACGAGGGGCCGGCCTCCCTGGACCCGCTCGCCGGCCGGAGCGCGGCCGAGGAGGCCTTCCACGGAGTCCTGGAGCCGGGCGCCCCGGCGCGGTTCGCGGTGTTCGCGGTGGCCGGTCCGGTGGAGCTGCTGGTGGAGGGCCCGACGAGCTGTGTGGCCACGGTCATCGGCGGCAGGCTGCTCCACCGCCGGCGCTGAGCCCGGCGGTATCCGTCTGGGTGAGGGCGGACAGGAGACAGACCTGGAGGCGGCTGAGCCCGCCCAGCTTCTCGCGGATGTTGGACACGTGGAATTTGACGGTGCCGACGGACAGGCGGAGCTTCTCCGCCAGCTCCGAGTTGCTCGCGCCCGTGCATAAATTCATGAATACGACCGACTCTTGGCGCGTGAGCTGAATTTCTTCCTCAGATCCGGACTCGGCCGCGGAGCCGCTCCCGGACTCCGGCCCGGACTGGAACCGGCTGGGCAGACAGATGGTCATGCCGTTGTCGATTTCCATGATCCCCCCCGGGATGTTTCGATCGATTTTTCATTGTAACTGCAGGGCTGGAGAGGGGAATGGCGGGATTCGGTCAGAACCGTGACGATCCGGTGGGGACGGTCGATCACGGGACGAGAGGCCCCCTCACGTAATTCCCGCGCGAGTCGAACGGCCAGGCGTTCGACCGGCAGCCCAGCAGCCCTTTGAGCTGCTGCATCATCGCCGGCGCGGGCAGCCCCGGGCCGGGGCAGGTCTCGTGGCCGCGGCCCAGTTCGTGGCCCACCTCGTGGTTGACGATCAGCGCCCGGTACGCGGCGGGCGAACCGTCGAACTGGGGAGAACCGAGCTGCCAGCGCCGGAGGTTGACGACCACCTGGTGCCCGCTGCGGCAGTTCACCTCCCCCTTCAGCTCCGGGGTCACCACCTGGCAGAGGCGGTCCGTGGTGGCCGGGGTGGCGATGCGCACCGTGAACTCCACCGGGCCGGACCCGGTCAACCGGAACCCGTACCGCGGGTCGCGGGTCCAGCCGCGCGGGTCCCCGAGCACGGCGTCCACCGCGCGGGCGGCCTCGTCCGGATCGACGCCGGAGCCGTCCTCGGCCTCGACCCGGTAGCGCCGTACCGGTCCGGAACCGTGGCGGGGGCCGGAGACGGTGGAGGCCCGGAAGGTGCCGGGCCCCCGCTCCGGGACGGCCGGAGGGCTCGGGGCGGGGGTGGCGGAGGGGCTCGGGGCGGGCGTCGGCGAGGACGCCGGTGAGGTCGTCGGTGAGGGGGAAGGCGTGGGCGCGGGCAGGGGTGCGGGGTCTAGCGGGGCCGTCTGCCCGGACTGCGGGGGCTGTGGGGCGGAGAGGTCCGCGCGGGGTGCGGACACCTGGGGCAGGAGCCCCGCCACGGCCGCCGCGACGGCGGCCCCCGAGCAGAGCACGAGCGGCAGCACCAGCCGTGCGGGCAGGCGGCGGGCGGAGCGGCGGCGGGTAGAGCGGTGTTTCGTCATGTCAGAGCCGAGTCGGTTCGCATTGCGTCGCGTCGTGTGTCGCGTCGTGGATCAGGCGGACGTGAGCTGGGCGGCGAGTCGCATCCGCTCCTCCAACTGCGTCTTGGCCAGCGCCAGTACCTCGGCGTTCTGCTCGATCAGCCGCTTCTGGTAGGCGACTTCGACCGCGAACCAGATGCCCACCAGATTGGTGCGCTGCTTGCAGGTCACGTCCTGCTGCGCGGCGGTGACGGCTTGCGGAGATCCGAGGGTGGCGTCGTTGAATCCCAGTTCGGGGCTGACCGGATTGTCGGTCCGGTAGCCCTTTTCGGCCATGCAGGCGGACCATTCCTTGATCGCCTTTTCGACCCGGCTGTCCTGCCGGGAGCGCCCGTAGGCATCGAATCCGAAGTTCTGCGGGACCATGATGTCCACGGAGTTCTTCACCGGGGCGTAGAGCTTGAGGAAGGATTCCCGCAGGCAGCCGCCCGACGGCACCTTCTTTCCGTCGACGGTGAGGGAACCCAGACCCGATTTCTCGGATTCCTCCTGGCTCATGGGGATGGGTTTCGCGGGATCCACCTGTTCCTCGCCGTGCAGGAAGAGCTTCTCGTTCGGCCCGAGCTGCTTCGCCGCCGGCTTGGGCGGGCGGTTCTCCAGCGCCGGGTTGTTGTAGCCGTAGCGGGCGGCGACCGCGGCGTCGGACAGCCCGTAACGCCTGCTCTCGTCGCGCGGCTGCGCCACGGACCCGGCGCGCGGGGACTCGTACCGGAACCCGTAGCGCTGCATGCACCGGTCGACCAGCTTGTCCTGGGCCTTCGTCAGCTGGGAGTTCTGCTCCCCGGTCGGTACGTACGCGTCGAGCGGGAAGCGAAGGTCGGCGCTGGCCAGCAAGGTCGTGACGGCGCCGGTCGAGGGCTCCTCGGCGGACGAGCCGCCGCCCGGGTCCGAGCCGCCGCAGCCCGCGAGGGCCAGGGGTAACAAGGCGACGCCGAGGGGTCGCAGCAGGCGGCGGGGGAAGGGCATGAGGGCTCCGGTGGGAGATGAGACGATGTGGGCGCGGGGGGGGTGGAGGAGGATGGGAGGGGGGAGGGAGGGGGGGTGAGGGGGGTGGGGGAGGGGGGGGGGGAGGAGGGAGGGGAGTGAGAGGGAGTAAGGCATGGTTGGGCGGTCTTGCC
>NZ_JBHWMB010000101.1:16623-23641 GCF_042730015.1 Streptomyces sp. NPDC059957
GGTCGGGGGGAAAGAGGGAGATGAGGGGGGGGAGAAGGGGTGGGGGGGGAGGGGGCGGGGGGTTTGGGGGGGGGGGGGGGGTGGGGTGGGCGCACCCTTCCCCGGGGGGGTGGGGGGGGGACCGGCGCTTGTGCTGCGCAGGGTGAAGAGGTGTCAGCGGACCCAGTACGCCGAGGAGATGGCGTTCTTGAAGGTGGCGCTGGCGTTGCCCGCGTAGCCCGCGGGAAGGGTCCCGTGGGAGCCGCCGCGGTTCCAGTCGGTGTAGACGTCCCAGGTGAACGAGTCCAGATTGCGGTAGGACTCCGTCCAGTCGTTGGTGGTGTGACCCGCGCAGGACTGCGAGCCCTTGAAGTAGTCGTTGGCGAAGTTGACGTCGTCGAGGACGAGGTCGAACACCGAGTTGCCCTGGTTCTGGAAGCAGAAGAGCCCGAACTCGCCGGACGTGATCCAACCGTCCTTCTCGGCGGCGGTGGCCGAGCCGAGCGAGAGGCCTGCGGCGGACAGGGCGAGAGCTGCTGTGACGGCGGCGCGCATGACGATGCGAGAACGCATGGCTGTGCCTTTCCGTGAGGAGCGTTGACAGCGTCGGTACCCGGACGGGGTGCCTGCAGACACCGGATCCGGCAGGTGATGGGCCCATCGGACGGGCTGAAGTCAACGGGGTCCCGGCCACCCGGACAACTAGCCTTCGGGCCAGTTACGTCTGGGGTGGGTGGCTCCTACGGTGTAAGCGGAGGCGCCCTGTTGCCGTACGGCGCCCGCTCCGGAGCCGGCTCGCGGCGGGAGCGTACGAAGGGGTCGATTCCTGTGTCATCTTCACGCGTCCGGTCCGCGTCCGCGCCGGTGCTCCTGTCCCTGGCGTCCCTGATGTCGGCGGTGCTCCTGCTGTCCGGCTGCTCGGGGGGCGAGTCGGGCGGCCGGGCCGCCGCCCCGCCATCCGGCGCCACCACCGGCGCGGGTACGGCTACGGGTACGCCGACGGCCGCCGCACCGGAGCCGACCGGCAAGGACGCCGCCGATCCGAGGCAGGCGGCGTTCTTCGCCTGCCTCAAGGACCAGGGGCTGCCGATGAAGGACACCCCCTCGGGGGTGCAGGTCGTGGACCCGGCCAAGGCCGACCCCGCCAAGGTGCGGGAGGCCGAGAAGGCCTGCGCGGCCAAGCGCGTGCGGCCCCCGGTGGACGCGGCGACGCTCGCCAAGGCGAAGGAGTTCGCCGCGTGCATGCGCGCGAACGGGGCCCGGGACTTCCCCGACCCCGACCCGGTCACGGGTGAATCCGGGGTCGACGCCGGGCTCAAGACGGACCCCAAGGCGGCTGCCGCCCTCCTCAAGTGCGCGGACAAGGCCCCGGCGGGTTCGTCCTCGGGCGTGGTGGGTGGATGAGCGCGAAGCACCGTAGGTGGGTCTTCGCGGTGGCCGGCGGGGCTGTCCTGCTCGCGGGCGCCGGAGTCGGCGCCTCGGCGGTGATCAAGTCCCCCGCGCAGGTGGCGGCCGACGCGGGGCCGCCCCCGATGGACGTCCTGGTGGCCCGGGTCGAGAAGCGGGTGCTGCGCGACACCGTCATCCTGCGCGGCACCGCGACCGCCACCCAGACCGTGCAGGTCACACCGACCGCGCGGGCCGAGGGCGGGGCGGCGCCGGTGGTCACCAAGGTGGCGGCCACCGCGGGGAGTCCGGTGGAGGCGGGGCGGGTCCTGCTGGAGGTGTCGGGGCGGCCGGTGTTCGTACTGCCGGGCAAGCTGCCCGTGTACCGGGACCTCAAGCCGGGGGCCACCGGGGAGGACGTCAGACAGCTCCAGCAGGCGCTGGCCGGGCGGGGGCACCCGACGGGCGGCGACAAGACCGGGACCTTCGGGGCCGGCACCAAAACGGCACTCACCGCCTTCTACCGCTCGATCGGCTACGACGCGCTGCCCGCGCTCGCCGACGGCGGAGAGGCGGTGGAGGCCGCGGAGGAAGCGGTGACGGCGGCCCGGCGGGCACTGGAGGACGTACGGGCGGGGGCGGCGGCCGGGGCCGGGGCGGGGGAGGGCAAGCCCGGCGGCTCGGCTGCGAGCGTCCCGGTGGCGAACGCCTCCCTCGTGGAGTCCGGTTCGAACCCGGGCTCCTCGCGCGCCGTGCGCCGCGCCGAGGAGGACCTGGCCAAGGCGCGGCGGGGGCTCACCGAGGCGCAGGAGGTCGCGGGGCCGATGCTCCCGGCCGGCGAGGTCGTGTTCCTGGAGGGCTTCCCCGCTCGGATCACCACGGTGAACACCCGGGTCGGCTCCGCGGCCACCGGTCCCGCACTGACGCTGTCCGCGGGGGCGCTCGTGGTGCGGG
Source organism: Streptomyces sp. NPDC059957 (assembly GCF_042730015.1). Taxonomy (NCBI): domain Bacteria; kingdom Bacillati; phylum Actinomycetota; class Actinomycetes; order Kitasatosporales; family Streptomycetaceae; genus Streptomyces; species Streptomyces sp. NPDC059957. The sequence goes on from NZ_JBHWMB010000101.1 coordinate 18,943, forward strand.
GGCAACTCCAGGAACACCAGAAGGGCTTGGTCCGGGCGGGCCAGCGCGTGGAGATCAGGTCCGAGGTCAGCGGGGTCACGGCCACGGCCAAGGTCACCTCGGTCGCCGACACGGCCGCGGCCCCGCCCGCGCAGCCGCAGGGCGGGACCGGGGACGGCCAGCAGCAGGCCCCGGCGGGAGCGCCGGGCTACGCCATGGTCGTGGAGCCCGACAGCCCGCTGGACCCCGCGCTCGCGGGACAGGACGTACGGCTGACCGTGGAGGCGGCGGCGACCTCCGGCGACGCGCTGGTGGTCCCGGTGAGCGCGGTCTCGGCGGGCGCGGACGGGCGCACCAGCGTGTCCGTCGTCGACTCCGAGGGGAAACGGCGACAGGTGGAGGTCCAGGCGGGCACGACGGGCGACGGCTACGTGGAGGTGGAGCCGACCACGGCCGGCGCACTCTCCGAGGGGGACAACGTCGTCACCGGGGTCAACCCCGGCCTGAGCGGGGGCGGCGGAGGGAAGACACCGTGACCCCGACGGGTGAGGAGGCGGGACCGGAGCGGGGGTTGGGGCCGGGGCCGGAGCCGGGGCCGGAGCCGCGTACCGGTGGCGCGGGCGCGGCCGTCATCGAGTTCCGGGGCGTCGGGCTCGCCTACCCGGGGCCGCCGCCCGTCGTCGCGCTCACCGGCTGCGACCTGGTGGTGCGCGGCGGCGAGTTCGTCACCGTCGTCGGGCCCTCCGGGTCGGGCAAGTCCACCTTCCTCAACATCGCCGGGCTGCTCGACGCCCCCACCGCCGGCACGTACCTGCTGGACGGGGTGGACACCGGAGCGCTCGGGGACAGCGGCCGGGCGGCGCTGCGCGGCCGCCGCATCGGGTTCGTCTTCCAGTCCTTCCACCTCCTCTCCCACCGCTCCGCCCTGGAGAACGTGGCCCTCGCCATGCTCTACAACGGCTTTCCCCGCCGGGAACGCGAACCGCGCGCCCGCGAAGCCCTCCTGCGGGTCGGCCTCGGGCACCGCGTCGACGCCCTGCCCACCCGGCTCTCCGGCGGCGAACGGCAGCGGGTCGCCATCGCCCGGGCCCTGGTGACCCGCCCCTCGCTGCTGCTCTGCGACGAGCCGACCGGCAACCTGGACACGGAGAACGCGGGAACGGTGCTGGCACTCCTCGACGAACTGCACGCGGACGGGATGACCGTCCTGGTGATCACCCACGATCCCGAGGTGGCGGCCAGAGGAGGCCGTACGGTCCGCATCCGCGACGGCGTGCTCGCCGAGGACCGGCCGCCGGTCGCGGGGCCGCCGGCCCGGGGAGCGGCGGTATGAGGCTCCTGCCGGGGAGGCCGGGGAGGCCCGGGAGGCCGCTGCGGCCGTCGCGCCGCCTCCCCGCGCCCGAGCGCCCCACCCGCCTCGCGCCGCGCGACATCCTCGGCGAGGCCTTCGCCGGGCTGGTGCAGCGGCCGGCCCGCTCGGCGCTGACCGCGCTGGGCACCGTACTCGGCGTCGGATCCTTCGTCGCCATCCTCGGCCTGACGGCCACGACCTCCTCCCAGATCGACGCCCGCTTCAGCGTGCTCGGCGCCACCGAGGTCACCGTCGAGGACGTGGCCCGCAGCCAGGACCAGTTCGCCGCCCCCGGCTTCCCCGCCGACGCCGACGAACGCACCGAGCGGCTGGGCGGGGTCCGGGACGCGGGCGTCTACTACACCGTCCGGCTGCCCGCCGACGGGACCGTCCGCGCGGCCCCGGTCGGCGGCGCCGCCCGCGGCGAGAAGATCGACGTGGTCGCCGCCTCACCGGGCGCCCTGCGGGCCGCCGTTCCCCGCATCGACCGGGGGCGGCTCTACGACGCGTACCACTCCCGCACCCGGCAGCGGGTCGCCGTCCTGGGCGCGGCCGTCGCCTCCCGGCTCGGCATCACCACGCTGGACACCGCGCCCGCCGTGTTCATCGGCGACGAACCCTTCACCGTGGTGGGGATCATCGGCAACGTGGAGCGCAAGGCGGACCTGCTCCTGTCCGTCGTGGTCCCGCGCACCACCGCCGAGGAGATCTGGGGACCCCCGCAGGGCGACGGCGCCCGCATGCTCATCGCCACCGAACTCGGCGCGGCCCAGCAGGTGGCCCGGCTCGCCCCTACGGCGCTGCGCCCCGACCATCCCGAACACCTGAAGGCCGTGGCCCCGCCGGACCCGCGCTCGCTGCGCACCAACGTCTCCTCGGACCTGGGCCGGCTCTTCCTGATCCTGGCCGGGATCTGCCTGATCATCGGCGCCGTGGGCATCGCGAACACGACGCTGGTCGCCGTCCTGGAGCGCACCGGGGAGATCGGCCTGCGCCGCGCCCTCGGGGCGCGGGGCCGGCACATCAGCGGCCAGTTCCTCGCCGAATCGGGCGCGCTGGGCGCACTCGGCGGCCTGGTGGGGACCTCTCTGGGCTGCGTGACGGTCGTGCTGGTCGCGGTGTTCCGCGACTGGACCCCGGTGATCCACCCGGCGACCGTGCTCGCCGCCCCCGCGATCGGCCTGCTGACCGGCCTCCTGGCCGGCCTCTACCCGGCGTGGCGGGCCTCCCGCGTCGAACCGGCGGAGGCCCTGCGGCGGTGAGCCGGGCCCCGCCGGGCGGTCGGGCGGCCGGGTGCGGTGCCCGAGGGGCCTGCGAGAATGGCGGGGCGGTCCGCAGCACGGACCCTGCCGAACCGTTCAACCGTTCGCCGAACCATTCGCACCGCACCCGAGGGGCCCACGCCAGTGACATCCGCTTCCCTGGACAAGCAGCCGCACGAAGTCGCCTCCATGTTCGACGGCGTGGCGGCGAACTACGACCTCACCAACGACGTCCTCTCCCTCGGGCAGGACCGCGTCTGGCGCAAGGAGGTCGCCAAGGCGGTAGCAGCGCGCCCCGGGCAGCTCGTCCTCGACCTGGCCGCCGGCACGGCCACGTCCTCGCTGCCCTTCGCCGCGGCCGGCGCGTACGTCGTGCCCTGCGACTTCTCCCTCGGCATGCTCCGCGAGGGCAAGAAGCGCAACCCCTGGCTCCCGCTGACGGCCGGCGACGCGACGAAGCTCCCCTTCAAGGACGACTCCTTCGACACCGTCACCATCTCCTTCGGCCTGCGCAACGTCCAGGACACCGACACCGCGCTGCGCGAGCTGTACCGGGTCACGAAGCCCGGCGGCCAGGTCGTGATCTGCGAGTTCTCGCAGCCCACCTGGGCCCCCTTCCGGACCGTGTACACCGAGTACCTGATGCGCGCGCTGCCGCCGGTCGCCCGCGCGGTCTCCTCCAACCCCGACGCGTACGTCTACCTCGCCGACTCCATCCGCGCCTGGCCCGACCAGCCGGCGCTCGCCGCGCTCCTGCAGAAGGCCGGCTGGTCCAAGGTGGCCTGGCGCAACCTGAGCGGCGGCATCGTGGCCCTGCACCGCGGCACCAAGCACGCGTAGTCACGGGACCCCGGACCCCACCCATGGACTACCAGGCACTGCTGGAACAGGTCGCCACCGACATCGCCCCGCTGATCGGCAGCGGCACCACCGCCGAGTACATCCCGGCGCTGGCGTCCGTGGACCCGCGGCAGTTCGGGATGGCCATCGCCGATCTCGACGGCAACGTCTTCGGGGTCGGCGACTGGCAGACGCCGTTCTCCACGCAGTCCATCACCAAGGTCTTCGCGCTGGCCCTCGCGCTCGCCGAGGGCGGCGACAGCCTGTGGGAGCGGGTGGGCCGCGAACCCTCCGGCAACCCGTTCAACTCCCTCGTGCAGCTGGAGTACGAGAACGGCATCCCGCGCAACCCCTTCATCAACGCGGGCGCGCTCGTCGTCACCGACCGGCTCCAGACGCTGACGGGCGACGCGAGCAGCGAACTGCTGGACTTCCTCCGCGAGGAGAGCCAGAACCCGGACGTCGCCTTCGACGCGGAGGTCGCCGCCTCCGAACAGGAACACGGGGACCGCAACGCCGCCCTGGCCCACTTCATGGCCGCCTACGGGAACATCGACAACCCGGTGCCGACGCTGCTGGAGCACTACTTCTGGCAGTGCTCCATCGAGATGAGCTGCTCCGACCTGGCCCGCGCCGGCCGCTTCCTGGCCCGCCACGGGCTGCGCGCGGACGGCTCGCGGCTGCTCACGCGCAGCGAGGCGAAGCAGGTCAACGCGGTGATGCTGACGTGTGGGACGTACGACGCGGCGGGGGAGTTCGCCTACCGGGTAGGCCTGCCGGGCAAGAGCGGCGTCGGCGGCGGCATCGTCGCGGTCGTGCCGGGCGCGTGCACGCTGGCCGCGTGGAGCCCCGGTCTCGACGCCCAGGGCAACTCGGTGGCCGCGGTGGCCGCCCTGGACCGCTTCACAACCCTGACGGGCCTGAGCGTCTTCTGACGCGCCACTCGCGCGGTGCGGCCCCTTGGGGGCCTTACCGGCTTCGCGGCGCTGCGCCGGGCACCTTCTTGACGCGCTGCTCGCGCGGTGCGGCGCTGGCGGGCCTCCCCGGCTTCGCGGCGCTGCGCCGGACTCCGTCCGGCGGTGGCTGGTCGGCGTGCCCGCCACTGCCGTCCCGGCGTGGGTCCGGTGGGTGGGTGCGGCTGGATTGGCCCTGCGGGGCGAGTTCCCCTACCCACCCTTCGCCCGTTCCCCGGGCTACGCCCGGACCCCCTTTGCCGCGTGCGGCGCCGTTGCCGGGGGGCGGCGCACGGAACCCCACGACTCAAAAA
>NZ_JBHWMB010000102.1:0-23590 GCF_042730015.1 Streptomyces sp. NPDC059957
CCCCACCCGCAGCCAGGCAGACGCCGACCACACCCCAGCCCCGCCGGCGTTTGAGGCGCAGGGGCCCGGGGACCGGTCCCCGGCAACGGCGCCGCCACGCGATAGGGCCACCCGTCCGGCCCCGACCCCACGCCCCGGACCCCCCGTTCGGAGCCCTGCCGCGTGCAGCCCCTCCGTCGCGCCGGGATGGTGGACGAAAGCCCCCGAACGGCAGGAGTCCCCATGCCCCTCCGCCCCCGCAAGGCCTTCCTGACCTGCGCGGCCGCGATATCCCTCGGCTTGGCCGCCACCGCCACCGCCGTCCCGGCCCACGGTGTGGAGGGGCCCGCTCCCGATCCGAGGAACGCGCAGGCGATGCGCGACATGGCAACGGCGATCCGGGTGACGGCCAAGTACGTGGACGAGCGCGAGGCCCTCAAGGACGGCTACGTCCCGCACGGCACCGAGTGCATGACCAACCCGTTCGGGGTCGGGACCATGGGCTACCACTACGTGAAGCAGGCCAACTGGGGTTCGACGGACCCGAGCAAGCCGGCCGCCCTGCTCTACAGCACCGAGAAGGACAAGAACGGCCGCCGCAAGCTCCAGACGGTGGAGTGGATGTCCACCGACCGGGACCAGGACCTGAAGACCACCGACGACCGGCCGAGCATGTTCGGCCTGCCCTTCGACGGGCCGATGCCGGGCCACTGGACGGGCATGCCCAAGCACTACGACCTGCACATGTGGGCGTACGAGGACAACCCGGCGGGCCGATTCCACAACTGGAACCCCGCACTGACCTGCCCGAAGACCAGCACCCCGGCGCCGCACCCGCACTGACCCCGCTACCGGGTACGGCGAAGGGCCCGGCCCCCGAGAAGGGAAGCCGGGCCCCAGGCCGTACTCCGTACGGTCAGCTCAGCGCACGAATCAGCGCACGAGTCAGCGCACGAACGTGCTCGCACTCCCCGCCAGATCCAGGAAGTACTGCGGGGCCACGCCCAGCACCACCGTGACCGCGACGCCCACCGCGATGGTCGTCATCGTCAGCGGGGACGGGACGGCGACCGTGGGGCCGTCCGCCTTCGGCTCGCTGAAGAACATCAGGACGATCACCCGGATGTAGAAGAACGCGGCGATCGCGGACGAGATGACACCGACCACGACCAGCGCTCCCGCGCCGCCCTCCGCCGCCGCCTTGAACACGGCGAACTTGCCGGAGAAGCCGGAGGTCAGCGGGATGCCCGCGAAGGCGAGCAGGAAGATCGCGAAGACCGCCGCCGTCAGCGGTGAACGACGCCCGAGCCCCGCCCACTTGGACAGGTGCGTCGCCTCGCCGCCCGCGTCGCGCACGAGCGTGACCACCGCGAAGGCGCCGATCGTCACGAAGGAGTACGCGCCCAGGTAGAAGAGGACGGACTGGATGCCCTCCGCCGAGGTGGCGATCACACCGGCCAGGATGAAGCCGGCGTGCGCGATCGAGGAGTAGGCGAGGAGCCGCTTGACGTCGGTCTGGGTGACCGCGATGACGGCTCCCGCGAGCATCGTGACGATCGCGACACCCCACATGACCGGCCGCCAGTCCCACCGCAGGCCCGGGAGGACGACGTACAGCAGGCGCAGGAGGGCGCCGAACGCCGCCACCTTCGTCGCCGCCGCCATGAAGCCGGTGACCGGGGTGGGAGCGCCCTGGTAGACGTCCGGGGTCCACATGTGGAAGGGGACCGCGCCGACCTTGAAGAGCAGGCCCATCAGGATCAGCGCGCCGCCGATCAGCAGCAGCGCGTCATTGCCCATGGTGTCGGCGAGCGCCGGGTCGATGTTCGCGACGGTGCCGTCGACGACCTCCGCGATCGTCGCGTACGAGACGGAGCCCGCGTAGCCGTAGACGAGCGCGATGCCGAAGAGGAGGAAGGCGGAGGAGAAGGCGCCGAGCAGGAAGTACTTGACGGCCGCCTCCTGCGACATCAGCCGCTGGCGGCGGGCGAGGGCGCAGAGCAGGTACAGCGGGAGGGAGAAGACCTCCAGGGCCACGAACAGTGTCAGCAGGTCGTTGGCCGAGGGGAAGATCAGCATGCCGGCGACCGCGAACAGCGCGAGCGGGAAGACCTCGGTGGTGGTGAAGCCGGCCTTGACGGCTTCCTTCTCGCTCTCGCTGCCCGGTACGGACGCCGCCTGTGCGGCGAAGGAGTCCACCCGGTTGCCGTGGGCGGCCGGGTCCAGGCGCCGCTCGGCGAAGGTGAAGATCGCCACGACCGAGGCCAGGATGATCGTGCCCTGCAGGAAGAGGGCCGGGCCGTCGACGGCGATGGCGCCCATGGCCGCGATGTGCGCCTTGGTGCTGCCGTACCCGCCGGCGGCGAGTCCGACGACCGCCGCGAAGGCCGAGGCCAGCGCGGCGACGGCGAGAAACACCTGCGTGTAGTAACGGGCCTTGCGCGGTACGAAGGCCTCCACGAGGACTCCGATGATCGCCGCGCCCAGCACGATGAGCGTGGGCGACAGCTGGGCGTACTCGATCTGCGGGGCCGGGATCTTGTCGATCGGCGCCGCCGCCGCCAGGTTCGGCAGCAGGTTCTGGGCAGCAGTCAGGGTGCTCACTTCGACTCCTCCCCGTTCTTGGCCTCGACGGCCACCTCGGGCTTCGGGTCCGTCTGCTTGACGTCCGACATGGTGTGCTTCACCGCCGGGTTGACGATGTCGGTCAGGACCTTCGGGTAGACGCCCAGTCCGATCAGCAGCGCGATCAGCGGGGCGACCACCAGGACCTCCCGCAGGCGCAGGTCCGGCATGGTGCGGACCTCCTCCTTGACCGGGCCTGTCATGGTGCGCTGGTAGAGGACCAGCGTGTAGAGCGCCGCCAGCACGATGCCGAAGGTGGCGATGATGCCGACGACCGGGTACCGGGCGAACGTGCCGACCAGGACCAGGAACTCGCTGACGAACGGGGCGAGGCCCGGGAGCGACAGGGTCGCGAGGCCTCCGATGAGGAAGGTGCCGGCCAGGACCGGGGCCACCTTCTGCACGCCGCCGTAGTCGGCGATGAGCCGGGAGCCGCGCCGCGAGATCAGGAAGCCGGCGACCAGCATGAGCGCCGCCGTCGAGAGCCCGTGGTTGACCATGTACAGCGTCGCGCCCGACTGGCCCTGGGAGGTCATCGCGAAGATGCCCAGGATGATGAAGCCGAAGTGCGAGATGGAGGCGTACGCCACCAGCCGCTTGATGTCGCGCTGCCCGCAGGCGACCAGTGCGCCGTAGATGATGCTGATCAGGGCCAGGACGAGGATCACCGGCGTGGCCCACTTGCTGGCCTCGGGGAAGAGCCCGAGGCAGAAGCGGAGCATCGCGAAGGTGCCGACCTTGTCGACGACGGCGGTGATCAGGACGGCGACCGGGGCCGTGGCCTCGCCCATCGCGTTCGGCAGCCAGGTGTGCAGCGGCCAGAGCGGGGCCTTCACCGCGAAGGCGAAGAAGAAGCCGAGAAACAGCCAGCGCTCGGTGTTGGTCGCCATGTCGAGCGTGCCCGCGGCGCGGGCGGCGGCGATCTCCTGGAGCGAGAAGTTCCCGGCGACCACGTACAGCCCGATGACGGCGGCCAGCATGATGAGGCCGCCGACCAGGTTGTAGAGGAGGAACTTGACCGCCGCGTACGAGCGCTGCGCGGCCGCGTTCTCGTCGGACCCGCCCGCCGCGCCAGCGGCTGATCGAGAGGAAGTTGCCCGGTCTCCGAAGCCGCCGATGAGGAAGTACATCGGGATGAGCATGGCTTCGAAGAAGATGTAGAAGAGGAAGACGTCGGTGGCCTCGAAGGAGATGATCACCATCGCCTCGACCAGCAGGATCAGGGCGAAGAACCCCTGGGTCGGCCGCCAGCGCTGGCTCTTGGTCTCCAACGGGTCGGCGTCGTGCCAGCCGGCCAGGATGATGAAGGGCATCAGGACCGCGGTGAGTGCGATGAGCACCACCCCGATGCCGTCGACTCCCAGTTCGTAGCGGACGCCGAAGTCGGCGATCCAGGAGCGCGATTCGGTGAGCTGGTAGCGGTCGCCACCGGGCTCGAAGCGGACCGCGACGAGCACGGCCAGCGCCAGGGTCACCAGCGAGAAGAACAGGGCCAGCCATTTGGCGGCGGTCCGGCGGGCGGCCGGGACGGCCGCCGTCAGGATCGCACCGACCGCGGGGACCGCGGCCGTCACCGTCAGAAGCGGGAAACTCATCTCACACCGCCCTCATCAGCAGGGTCGCGGCGATGAGGATCGCCGTGCCCCCGAACATCGAGACCGCGTAGCTGCGGGCGTAGCCGTTCTGCAGCTTGCGCAGCCGGCCCGACAGCCCGCCGACTCCGGCGGCCGTCCCGTTGACCACGCCGTCGACCAGGCTGTGGTCGACGTAGACGAGGGAGCGGGTCAGGTGCTCCCCGCCGCGGACCAGGACCACGTGGTTGAAGTCGTCCTGGTAGAGGTCCCGTCGGGCCGCCCGGGTGAGGAGCGAGCCGCGCGGGGCGATGACCGGGACGGGCTTCCTGCCGTACATCACCCAGGCGATGGCGACACCGATGACGAGGACCACCATGGTGGCCAGCGTCACCGTCAGCGCGCTGATCGGCGGGTGTCCGTGCTGGTGTCCGGTGACGGGCTCCAGCCAGTGCAGGAAGCGGTCGCCGATCCCGAAGAACCCGCCGGCGAAGACCGAGCCGAAGGCCAGGATGATCATCGGAATGGTCATGGACTTCGGGGACTCGTGCGGGTGCGGCGCGTGGCCGTCAGCGTCCGACTGCCAGCGCTTCTCTCCGAAGAAGGTGAGGAGCATGACCCGGGTCATGTAGAAGGCGGTGATCGCCGCGCCCAGCAGGGTGACCCCGCCGAGGATCCAGCCCTGGGTGCCGCCCTTCGCGAAGGCGGCCTCGATGATCATGTCCTTCGAGAAGAAGCCCGACAGGCCCGGGAAACCGATGATGGCGAGGTAGCCGAGCCCGAAGGTGACGAAGGTGACCGGCATGCACTTCCGCAGGCCGCCGTACTTGCGCATGTCGACCTCGTCGTTCATCCCGTGCATCACGGAACCGGCGCCGAGGAAGAGGCCCGCCTTGAAGAAGCCGTGCGTGACCAGGTGCATGATCGCGAACACGTACCCGATGGGGCCGAGGCCGGCCGCCAGGATCATGTAGCCGATCTGCGACATCGTCGAGCCCGCGAGGGCCTTCTTGATGTCGTCCTTCGCGCAACCGACGATCGCACCGAAGAGGAGCGTGACGGCGCCGACCACGACGACCGCGGTCTGCGCGTCCGGGGCACCGTTGAAGATGGCTCCCGAGCGGACGATCAGGTAGACGCCGGCGGTGACCATGGTCGCCGCGTGGATGAGGGCCGAGACCGGGGTCGGGCCCTCCATCGCGTCGCCGAGCCAGGACTGCAGCGGCACCTGGGCCGACTTGCCGCACGCGGCGAGCAGCAGCATCAGGGCGATCGCCGTCAGCTTGCCCTCGCCGGCCTCGGACACCGATCCGAGGACCGGGCCGAAGGCGAAGGTCCCGAAGGTGGTGAACATCAGCATGATGGCGATCGAAAGGCCCATGTCGCCGACCCGGTTGACCAGGAAGGCCTTCTTCGCGGCGGTGGCCGCGCTGGGCTTGTGCTGCCAGAAGCCGATGAGGAGGTACGAGGCGAGGCCCACGCCCTCCCAGCCGACGTACAGCAGGAGGTAGTTGTCGGCGATGACCAGGAGCAGCATCGCGGCGACGAAGAGGTTGAGGTAGCCGAAGAAGCGGCGGCGGCGCTCGTCGTGCTCCATGTACCCGATGGAGTACACGTGGATGAGCGTGCCCACCCCGGAGATCAGCAGGACGAAGGTCATCGACAGCTGGTCGAGTTGGAAGCCGATGTCGGCCTGGAAGCCCTCCACCGGAATCCAGCTGAACAGCCGCTGGTGGAAGGTCCGGTCCTCGGCGCCCTTGCCGAGCATGTCGGCGAAGAGGGCGAGTCCGATGCCGAAGGAGACGGCGGCGAACAGCGTGCCGATCCAGTGGCCGGTCTTGTCGAGACGGCGGCCGCCGCAGAGCAGCACCACCGCTCCGAGCAGGGGCGCTGCTACCAGCAGCGCGATCATGTTCTCCACAGCGACCCCTTACAGCTTCATCAGGCTGGCGTCGTCGACCGAGGCCGAGTGGCGGGTACGGAACAGCGACACGATGATCGCGAGGCCCACCACGACCTCGGCGGCGGCGACGACCATCGTGAAGAACGCGATGATCTGGCCGTCGAGGTTGCCGTGCATCCGGGAGAAGGTGACGAAGGCGAGGTTGCAGGCGTTGAGCATGAGCTCGACGCACATGAACAGCACGATCGCGTTCTTCCGGATCAGGACGCCCGCCGCACCGATGGTGAACAGCAGCGCGGACAGGTACAGGTAGTTGACCGGGTTCACTTCGAAGCCTCCTCACGGCCGAGCCGCTCGGACGACCGCTGCTCCAGGGCCTTCAGGTCGTCCAGGGCCTGGCCCGAGACGTCCCTGATCTGACCGCGGGCGCGCAGCGTCTGGTTGACGGTGAGCTCGGAGGGGGTGCCGTCCGGCAGCAGGCCCGCGACGTCCACGGCGTTGTGCCGGGCGTAGACGCCGGGTGCGGGCAGCGGCGGGAGCTGGACGCCCTCGCGTACGCGGCGCTCGGCGAGCTCGCGCTGGGTGGCGGCCCGCTCGGTGCGCTCGCGGTGGGTGAGCACCATCGCGCCGACGGCCGCCGTGATCAGCAGGGCGCCGGTGAGCTCGAAGGCGAACACGTACTTGGTGAAGATCAGCGTGGCCAGGCCCTCGACGTGCCCGCCGGAGTTGATCCGGCCCAGCCCGTTGAAGTGGGTGAGCTTGGCGTTGCCGATGCCCGCGATCAGCAGGATGCCGAAGCCGAGTCCGCACAGGACGGCCAGCCAGCGCTGTCCCTTGATGGTCTCGGTCAGCGAGTCCGCGGCGGTGACGCCGACGAGCATGACCACGAAGAGGAAGAGCATCATGATCGCGCCGGTGTAGACGACGACCTGGACGATGCCGAGGAAGTACGCCCCGTTGGCGAGGTAGAAGACCGCCAGGATGATCATCGTCCCGGCCAGGCTCAGCGCGCTGTGCACGGCCTTCTTCATCAGGATCGTGGCCAGCGCGCCGATGACGGCGACCGTGCCGAGGACCCAGAACTGCACCGCCTCACCGGAGGAGGTGAGGGTGGCGGCTGCGGCGAGGGCGCTCATGCCCCCACCCCCTCGGAGGCGTCTTCGGAGGCCGCGGTCTCGCCCTTGGAGACGGCCACCTGGCGGACCGTACCGGGAGCAGCCCCGGTCACCAGCCCGCGGTAGTAGTCCGTGTCGTCGGTGCCGGGGAAGATCGAGTGCGGAGCCTCGACCATGCCCTCGGTGAGCCCGGAGAGCAGCTGCTCCTTGGTGTAGATGAGCGCTTCGCGGCTGGAGTCGGCCAGTTCGAACTCGTTCGTCATGGTCAGCGCCCTGGTCGGGCACGCCTCGACGCACAGCCCGCACAGGATGCAGCGGGCGTAGTTGATCTGGTAGACCCGGCCGTACCGCTCACCCGGGGAGTAGCGCTCCTCCTCGGTGTTGTCCGCGCCCTCGACGTAGATCGCGTCGGCGGGACAGGCCCAGGCGCACAGCTCGCACCCGATGCACTTCTCCAGACCGTCCGGGTGGCGGTTGAGCTGGTGCCGCCCGTGGAAGCGGGGTGCGGTGGTCTTTTCCTGCTCCGGGTACTGCTCGGTGAGGCGCTTCTTGAACATGGCCTTGAAGGTCACGCCGAAGCCGGCCACCGGATTCTGCCACTTCTCGCCCTGTTCGGCGTCAGACTTGTCAGACATCTCTCAACCCTCCTCTCGGTCACTGTCAGTATTCGCCGCGCCACTGACAATGAGCTCCCGCTCACTGCGGGGCCGCCTGCGCGGTACGGGTGCCAGGTGCTGGCCGGGCTTGGGCGGTACGGGGAACCCGCCCGCCAAGGGGTCGAAGGGTTCGGCGGCCGCGGCCAGTTCGGCGTCCGCGAGGGCCGTCTTCTCCTTCTTGTCGCGGAACAGGTCCGCGACGAAGGACAGCAGCAGGAGCGCGATGACCCCGCCGCCGACGTAGAGCACGATCTCCTGGAAGTCGTAGTTCTCGTTGCGCAGCGCCCGGACGGTGGCGACCAGCATCAGCCACACCAGGGAGACCGGGATCAGCACCTTCCAGCCGAGCTTCATCAGCTGGTCGTAGCGCACGCGGGGGAGCGTGCCGCGGAGCCAGATGAAGAAGAAGAGGAGCAGCTGGACCTTGAGGACGAACCAGAGCATCGGCCACCAGCCGTGGTTCGCGCCCTCCCAGTACGTGGAGATCGGCGCCGGTGCCCGCCAGCCGCCCAGGAAGAGGGTGACGGAGACCGCGGAGACGGTGACCATGTTGACGTACTCGGCGAGCATGAACAGCGCGAACTTGATCGAGGAGTACTCGGTGTTGAAGCCGCCGACCAGGTCGCCCTCGGACTCCGGCATGTCGAAGGGGGCGCGGTTCGTCTCGCCGACCATCGTGATGACGTAGATGATGAAGGAGACCGGCAGCAGGATGATGTACCAGCGGTCCGCCTGGGCTTCGACGATCGCCGAGGTCGACATCGACCCGGAGTAGAGGAAGACCGAGGCGAAGGCCGCGCCCATCGCGATCTCGTACGAGATCATCTGCGCGCAGGAGCGCAGGCCGCCGAGGAGCGGGTACGTGGAGCCGGAGGACCAGCCCGCCAGGACGATGCCGTAGATGCCGACCGAGGCCACCGCGAGGATGTAGAGCATCGCGATGGGCAGGTCGGTCAGCTGCATCGTGGTGCGCTGGCCGAAGATGGAGACCTCGTTGCCCGAGGGGCCGAAGGGGATCACCGCGATGGCCATGAAGGCCGGGATCGCCGCGATGATCGGGGCCAGGACGTAGACGACCTTGTCGGCCCGCTTGACGATCAGGTCTTCCTTGAGCATCAGCTTCACGCCGTCGGCGAGCGACTGGAGCATGCCCCAGGGGCCGTGCCGGTTGGGTCCGATGCGCAGCTGCATCCAGGCGACGACCTTGCGCTCCCACACGATGGAGAAGAGCACGGTCACCATCAGGAAGGCGAAGCAGAACACCGCCTTGACGACGACGAGCCACCAGACGTCCCTGCCGAACAGGGAGAGGTCTTCGGCGGCGATCTGAACGGTGTTCACGCGCCCACCTCCGCAGGGGAGTCGCTGGTGTCGGCGGGGGTGGCCGGGCCGATGCGGACCAGCTCCCCCGGGCGGGCTCCGGTGTCGGCGAGGACCCCGGAGCCGGTGGAGTTCATCGGGAGCCAGACCACCCGGTCGGGCATCTCGGTGATGCGCAGCGGCAGTTCCACGGAGCCGGCGGGGCCGGTCACGCTGAGGACGTCGCCGTTCTTGACGCCGGTCTCGGCGGCCGTGGCGGCCGAGAGGCGGGCACTGGCCTCGTGCCGGGTGCCGGCCAGGGCCTCGTCGCCGTCCTGCAGCAGGCCCTGGTCGAGGAGGAGCCGGTGGCCGGCGAGGACGGCTTCGCCCGCGCCGGGACGGGGCAGCAGCTCCCTGTCCCCGGACTGTCCGGCGGATCGCTCCCCGGCCCACGGGCCGAGCCGGTCGATCTCCCGCCGTACGGCGTGTACGTCGGCCAGGGCGATCGGGCGGTCGGCCGCGTCGGCCAGCATGTGCAGCACGCGGGAGTCGGCGGGGGCCAGGCGGCGGGTCATCTGCTCGGGCTTGAGCGCGGCCTCGAACGGCCGGACCCTGCCCTCCCAGTTGATGAACGCGCCGGGCTTCTCGGCGACGGCCGCGACCGGGAAGACGACGTCCGCGTGGTCGGTGACCTCGCTGGGCCGCAGTTCCAGGGAGACCACGAAGGCCTCCTGGAGCGCGGCCCTGGCGCGGTCCGGGTCCGGCAGGTCGGTGAGCTCGACGCCCGCGACCAGCAGGGCGGAGAGCTCCCGGGTGGCGGCGGCCTCGACGATCTGACCGGTGTCGCGGCCGTAGCGGTGCGGCAGCTCGTCCAGGCCCCAGGCGGCGGCGACCTCGTCACGGGCCCGCGGGTCGGTGGCGGGACGGGCGCCCGGCAGCAGGGACGGCAGTGCGCCCGCCTCTACGGCGGCCCGCTCTCCGGCCCGGCGCGGGATCCACACCAGGGTGGCACCGGTGGCGCCCGCGACCCGTACGGCCGCGGTCAGCGCGCCGGGCACGCCCGCGAGGCGCTCCCCGACCACGATGACGGCGCCGGGCAGGCGCAGCGCGTCGGAGGCGGCCTGTCCGCCGTCCTCCAGTCCGGTGTCGGAGGCCAGGGCGTTCAGCCACTCGGGCTCGGTGCCGGGGGCGGCGGCCAGCAGGGTGCCGCCCGCCTTCTCCAGGCCGCGCGTGGCGAACGGGGCGAGGGCGAAGGTCCGCTGCTTGTGCTTGCGGTGGGCCTTGCGCAGCCGCAGGAAGACCCCGGGGGCCTCCTCCTCGGCCTCGATGCCTACGAGGAGCACGGCCGGGGCCGCCTCCAGCGAGGCGTTCGTGACGCCGTGCCCGTCGAGGTCCTTGCCGATGCCGGCGACGGAGGCGGCCAGGAACTCGGTCTCCTCCGCGCTGTGCACGCGGGCCCGGAAGTCGATGTCGTTGGTGTCGAGCACGACGCGGGCGAACTTGGCGTACGCGTAGGCGTCCTCGACGGTGAGCCGGCCGCCGGTCAGCACTCCGGCCCGGCCGCGCGCGGCGGACAGTCCGTTCGCCGCGGCCTCCAGGGCCTCGGGCCAGCTCGCCGGGGCGAGGACCCCGTCGGAGCCGCGCACCAGCGGGGTGGTGAGCCGGTCGGGGCGCTGCGCGTAGCGGAACCCGAAGCGGCCCTTGTCGCAGATCCACTCCTCGTTGACCTCGGGGTCCTCCGCGGCCATCCGGCGCAGCACCTTGCCGCGGCGGTGGTCGGTGCGCGTGGCGCAGCCGCCCGCGCAGTGCTCGCACACGCTCGGGGAGGAGACGAGGTCGAAGGGGCGGGAGCGGAACCGGTAGGCGGCCGAGGTGAGGGCGCCGACCGGGCAGATCTGGATGGTGTTGCCGGAGAAGTACGACTCGAAGGGGTCGCCCTCGCCGGTGCCGACCTGCTGGAGGGCGCCGCGCTCCAGGAGTTCGATCATCGGGTCGCCGGCGATCTCGTTGGAGAAGCGGGTGCAGCGCGCGCAGAGCACGCAGCGCTCGCGGTCCAGCAGCACCTGCGTGGAGATCGGGACCGGCTTCTCGTAGGTGCGCTTCTTGCCCTCGAAACGCGATTCGGCGTTGCCGTGGGACATCGCCTGGTTCTGCAGCGGGCACTCGCCGCCCTTGTCGCAGACCGGGCAGTCCAGCGGGTGGTTGATGAGCAGCAGCTCCATCACCCCGCGCTGGGCCTTGTCGGCGACCGGGGAGGTCAGCTGGGTCTTGACGACCATGCCGTCGGTGCAGGTGATGGTGCAGGAGGCCATCGGCTTGCGCTGGCCCTCGACCTCGACGATGCACTGGCGGCAGGCGCCGGCCGGGGAGAGGAGGGGGTGGTCGCAGAACCGGGGGATCTCGATGCCGAGCTGTTCGGCGGCCCGGATGACCAGGGTCCCCTTGGGCACCGACAGTTCGATGCCGTCGATGGTCAGGGAGATCTGGTCCACCGGCGGGACCGCGGCCTCTCCGCCGCCGGAGGCTGCCGTAGTGGTCACGGTCATGCGGTCACCTCCGTGTCGGCCCAGAGGGTCGACTTCTTGGGGTCGAAGGGGCAGCCCTTGCCCGTGATGTGCTGCTCGTACTCCGCGCGGAAGTACTTGAGCGAGGAGAAGATGGGACTGGCCGCGCCGTCGCCCAGCGCGCAGAACGACTTGCCGTTGATGTTGTCGGCGATGTCGTTCAGCTTGTCGAGGTCGGACATGACCCCGTTGCCCGCTTCGATGTCGCGCAGCAACTGGACCAGCCAGTACGTCCCTTCGCGGCAGGGCGTGCACTTGCCGCAGGACTCGTGGGCGTAGAACTCGGTCCAGCGGGTCACCGCCCGCACCACGCAGGTCGTCTCGTCGAAGCACTGCAGGGCCTTGGTGCCGAGCATGGAGCCGGCCGCGCCGACGCCTTCGTAGTCGAGGGGGACGTCGAGGTGCTCCTCGGTGAACATCGGGGTGGAGGAGCCGCCCGGGGTCCAGAACTTCAGCCGGTGTCCGGGGCGCATGCCGCCGCTCATGTCGAGGAGCTGGCGCAGGGTGATCCCGAGCGGGGCCTCGTACTGGCCGGGGCCGACGACGTGCCCGGAGAGCGAGTAGAGGGTGAAGCCGGGGGACTTCTCGGTCCCCATCGACTTGAACCAGTCCTTGCCCTTGTTCAGGATCGCGGGAACCGAGGCGATGGACTCCACGTTGTTCACGACGGTGGGGCAGGCGTAGAGCCCCTCGACCGCGGGGAAGGGCGGACGCAGCCGGGGCTGGCCGCGCCGGCCTTCGAGGGAGTCCAGGAGGGCCGTTTCCTCGCCGCAGATGTAGGCGCCCGCGCCCGCGTGCACGGTGATGTCGAGCTTCAGGCCGCTCCCCAGGATGTTTTCCCCGAGGAAGCCGGCCTCGTACGCCTCGCGGACCGCCTCGTGCAGGCGCCGCAGGACCGGCACGGTCTCGCCGCGCAGGTAGATGAAGGCGTGCTCCGAGCGGATCGCGTAGCAGGCGATGATCATTCCCTCGATGAGGGAGTGCGGGTTGGCGAAGAGGAGCGGGATGTCCTTGCAGGTTCCCGGCTCCGACTCGTCCGCGTTCACCACGAGGTAGTGCGGCTTGCCGTCGCCCTGCGGGATGAACTGCCACTTCATGCCGGTGGGGAAGCCCGCGCCGCCGCGGCCGCGCAGGCCCGAGTCCTTCACGTAGGCGATGAGGTCGTCGGGGGTCATGGCGAGCGCCTTGCGCAGGCCCTCGTACCCCTCGTGACGCCGGTAGGTCTCCAGCGTCCACGACTGCGGCTCGTCCCAGAACGCCGACAGGACGGGCGCGAGGAGCTTCTCCGGACTCGTCCCGTTCTTGCTCAGTTCGGTCGACACGGTCATCACTCCCCTCCCTCGATGGTGGCCTCGCCGCGCGGGTGCACGATCGGGGTGTGCGGGACCTCGCCGCGCGCGATGCGCAGGCCGATCAGGGACGCGTGACCCGCGCCGCCACTGGCCTCGACCGCGCCCTCGCGCTCGTCGGGGAAGCCCGCCAGGATCCGGGCGGTCTCCTTGTACGTGCACAGCGGCGCGCCCCGGGTCGGCTCCACGGTGCGGCCGGCCAGCAGGTCGTCCACCATGGCCTTGGCGGACTCGGGGGTCTGGTTGTCGAAGAACTCCCAGTTGACCATCACCACGGGGGCGTAGTCGCAGGCCGCGTTGCACTCGATGTGCTCGAGGGTGACCTTGCCGTCGGGGGTGGTCTCGTTGTTGCCGACGCCGAGGTGCTCCTTGAGCTCCTCGAAGATGGCGTCGCCGCCCATGACCGCGCACAGGGTGTTCGTGCACACGCCGACCTGGTAGTCGCCGGAGGGCTTGCGCCGGTACATCGTGTAGAAGGTCGCCACGGCCGTGACCTCGGCGGTCGTCAGGCCGAGCACCTCGGCGCAGAACCGGATGCCGGTGCGCGAGACGTAGCCCTCCTCCGACTGGATGAGGTGGAGCAGCGGCAGCAGCGCGGAGCGGCTGTCGGGGTAGCGGGCGATGACCTCCTTCGCATCCGCTTCGAGCCGGGCGCGCACGTCCGCCGCGAAGTCGGGTGCCGGAAGCTGGGGCATGCCCAGGCTCACCCCTGATACGGGCTGATTGGCCGTCATCGGTCGACGCCTCCCATCACGGGGTCGATGGAGGCGACGGCCACGATGACGTCGGCGATCTGGCCGCCCTCGCACATCGCCGCCATGGCCTGCAGGTTGGTGAAGGACGGGTCGCGGAAGTGGACCCGGTAGGGGCGGGTGCCGCCGTCGGAGACGACGTGCACGCCGAGCTCGCCCTTGGGCGACTCCACGGCCGCGTAGGCCTGGCCGGCCGGTACCCGGAAGCCCTCGGTCACCAGCTTGAAGTGGTGGATGAGGGACTCCATGGAGGTGCCCATGATCTGCTTGATGTGGTCGAGCGAGTTGCCGAGGCCGTCGGGGCCCATGGCCAGCTGCGCCGGCCAGGCGATCTTCTTGTCGGCGACCATGACCGGGCCCGGCTCCAGCCGGTCCAGGCACTGCTCGACGATCCGCAGGGACTGGCGCATCTCCTCCAGGCGGATCAGGAACCGCCCGTAGGAGTCGCAGGACTCGGTGGTCGGCACGTCGAACTCGTAGTTCTCGTAGCCGCAGTACGGGTCCGTCTTGCGCAGGTCGTGCGGGAGGCCGGCGGAGCGCAGGACCGGGCCGGTGGCGCCGAGCGCCATGCAGCCGGTGAGGTCGAGGTAGCCGACGTCCTGCATGCGGGCCTTGAAGATGGGGTTGCCGGTGGCGAGGCTGTCGTACTCCGGCAGGTTCTTCTTCATGGTCTTCACGAAGTCGCGGAGCTGGTCCACGGCGCCCGGGGGCAGGTCCTGCGCGAGGCCGCCGGGGCGGATGAACGCGTGGTTCATGCGCAGGCCGGTGATCAGCTCGAACACGTCGAGGATCAGCTCGCGGTCGCGGAACCCGTAGATCATGATCGTGGTCGCGCCCAGCTCCATGCCGCCGGTGGCGATGCACACCAGGTGGGAGGAGAGCCGGTTGAGCTCCATCAGCAGGACGCGGATGGCGGAGGCGCGGTCCGGGATCTGATCGGTGATGCCGAGCAGCTTCTCGACGCCCAGGCAGTACGCCGTCTCGTTGAAGAACGGCGTCAGGTAGTCCATGCGCGTGACGAAGGTGGTGCCCTGCGTCCAGTTCCGGTATTCGAGGTTCTTCTCGATGCCGGTGTGGAGGTAGCCGATGCCGCAACGGGCCTCGGTGACCGTCTCGCCGTCGATCTCCAGGATCAGCCGGAGCACCCCGTGGGTGGAGGGGTGCTGGGGGCCCATGTTGACGACGATCCGCTCGTCGTCGGCCCGGGCCGCCGACTGGACGATCTCGTCCCAGTCGCCGCCGGTGACGGTGTAGACGGTGCCCTCGGTCGTCTCGCGAGCGGAGGCGTGATTCGATTGCGTGCTCATCAGCTGTACGACCTCCGCTGGTCGGGAGCCGGGATCTGGGCGCCCTTGTACTCGATGGCGATGCCGCCGAGCGGGTAGTCCTTGCGCTGCGGGAAGCCCTGCCAGTCGTCCGGCATCATGATCCGGGTGAGGGCCGGGTGCCCGTCGAAGATCAGGCCGAAGAAGTCGTACGTCTCGCGCTCGTGCCAGTCGTTCGTCGGGTAGACGGAGACGATCGAGGGGACGTGCGGGTCGGCGTCCGGAGCGGTGACCTCCAGCCGCACGATCCGGCCGTGGGTGAGCGAGCGCAGGTGGTAGACGGCGTGCAGCTCGCGGCCCTTGTCTTCGGGGAAGTGCACCCCGCTGACGCCGGTGCAGAGCTCGAAGCGCAGGGCCGGGTCGTCGCGCAGGGTCCTCGCGACGAGGAGCAGGTGCTCGCGCGCGATGTGGAGGGTCAGCTCCGCCCGGTCCACGACGACCTTCTCGATCGCGTTCTCCGGGACCAGGTCCTGCTCCTCCAGCGCCCCTTCGAGCTCGTCGACGACCTCGTCGAAGTACGAACCGTACGGGCGGGCGCTCGCGCCGGGCAGGGCCACGGTGCGCACGAGGCCGCCGTAGCCGCTGGTGTCGCCGCCGTCGTTGGCGCCGAACATGCCCTTGCGGACGCCGATCACCTCGGGGCCGGCCGCGCCCCGGGGCGCGGGCACGTTGTCGCCGTTGCCGGCATGGGGGCCGTTCTGCACGGCCGGGTCCTCGCTCACCGCAGGAGCCCCTTCATCTCAATGGTGGGGAGCGCCTTGAGGGCCGCCTCCTCCGCCTCGCGGGCCGCCTCTTCCCGGTTCACGCCGAGCTTGCCGCCCTGGATCTTCTGGTGGAGCTTGAGGATCGCGTCGAGCAGCATCTCGGGCCGGGGCGGGCAGCCGGGCAGGTAGATGTCCACGGGGACGATGTGGTCGACGCCCTGGACGATCGCGTAGTTGTTGAACATTCCGCCCGAAGACGCACAAACACCCATAGAGATGACCCACTTGGGAGCGGGCATCTGGTCGTACACCTGCCGCAGCACCGGCGCCATCTTCTGGCTGACCCGGCCCGCCACGATCATCAGGTCGGCCTGGCGCGGGGATCCGCGGAAGACCTCCATGCCGAAGCGGGCCAGGTCGTACCGGCCCGCTCCGGTCGTCATCATCTCGATGGCGCAGCAGGCCAGGCCGAAGGTGGCCGGGAAGACGGACGCCTTGCGCACCCACCCCGCGGCCTGTTCGACGGTGGTCAGCAGAAAGCCGCTCGGCAGCTTCTCTTCCAGTCCCATGGAAAATTCAGCCCCTCAGTCCCATTCCAGGCCGCCGCGGCGCCATACGTAGGCGTAGGCGACGAAGACGGTGAGCACGAAGAGGAGCATCTCGACGAGCCCGAAGATCCCCAGCGAGTCGAAGGTGACCGCCCAGGGGTAGAGGAAGACAACCTCGATGTCGAAGACGATGAAGAGCATCGCCGTCAGGTAGTACTTGATGGGGAAGCGGCCGCCGCCGGCGGGCATGGGAGTGGGCTCGATGCCGCACTCGTACGCTTCAAGTTTTGCCCGGTTGTACCGTTTTGGGCCGATCAGCGTGGCCATGACCACGGAGAAGATCGCAAACCCTGCGCCGAGGGCGCCGAGCACGAGGATGGGCGCGTACGCATTCACGCTCCTCGCTCCTTCCAGTCGTCCTTGACCGTTGGACCGCTGCTCCGGCGCCGCGCGCCCCGCCTCGCATGTCTCGCATGTGAGGCAGTTCACAAGCCGGACTGGTGCGCATCTTATGCCCGCCCATCTGTGATCTGCGACACGGGTTACAACAACGAGTTTGTGATCTCCACCACCTGACGAACGATCATGAAGCCCAATGAGTAGTGATCTTCATACGTGAAGCATCCACATGATCACCAAAGGTGACATCCGCACCTGTCGTCGCAGGTGGAA
Source organism: Streptomyces sp. NPDC059957 (assembly GCF_042730015.1). NCBI lineage: Bacteria > Bacillati > Actinomycetota > Actinomycetes > Kitasatosporales > Streptomycetaceae > Streptomyces > Streptomyces sp. NPDC059957. The sequence goes on from NZ_JBHWMB010000102.1 coordinate 17,063, forward strand.
GGCCTGCCGCACTATCAAATCGTGGCCTCTGCATGCAAATTGGCGAGGTGGTGCGCGTGATGATAAAGGGATCGGCGTCCCCCGGCCGGGGGACCTCGCGCGGACGGGAGTGGACGCGTGCATGCGTTCACGAAGTCGGGGCAGAGGAGGGGCAGGGGTCGGGCGGAGGTCGAGTGGAGGTCGGGCCGAGGCCGGAGTGGACGTCGGGCCGAGGCCGGGCGCGGGTCTGCCGGAGGTGACCCCGGGGCGACCGGAGGTGACCCGGAGGCGGCCCCGGAGCGGACCGGCCGCCCTCTCGCGGTGGACCGAAGCCCGGTCCCGACCCGGCGGTGGCTTCACGGTTCGATCACAGGAGGGCCACAGCGTCCGCATGGCGTGACACTCCTGTGACCTGCGCCACTCGGAATTCGCGGTACCGAAAGGGGGCTTGGCCATCAGTGCGGGTGGATGGTAGGCCCGGGATCAATTCGGACTTATTGCGGAAACCCCATGATCACAGCCTTGTGAGCGGCTGTCCGATTCGCCCGTTACGGCGTCAATAAGAGGTACGGCGCGCCCGGTTAGCCCGCTTCGCGCACAACTGTGGCGCAGACCACGTTTCTTGAAGGGAACCGTCGCGCCCTGATAGCGGTTGTACCCATGTCCCTCACCGCTCACATACCCAGCCACCGGAAGCCCCGCCGCAGCGCCTCGAAGCTCGCGGTCCGCGCCGGAGTTGCCGGTGGCGTCCTCAGCACCCTGGCCATGGCCGGCACGGCGAGTGCCACCCCCTCCGCCGAGCCCGCGCACGAGACCACGCTCGAAATGCCGGTCCTCGACCTGGACCTGAGCGCCGAGGTGTCCTCGCACGTGGCCAAGGCCGCGGAGAACACCCGCGCCCTCGCCGTCGACGGCGAGCTCAACGCCCTGGAAGAGACGGCCCGCACCGGCGCCGCCGCCGAGGCCAAGCAGCTCAAGGCCGATGCCCAGCAGAAGGCCGACGCCGAGGCGAAGCAGAAGGCCAAGGTCGAGGCGGACCGCAAGGCCGCCGCCGAGCGCGCCAACCGCAGCGCGCCCCGCGCCCCGATCCAGAGCAACTCCGGATCCTCCTCGAACGGATCCTCCGCGGGCTCCTCCGAGCAGGGCAAGGGCACCGTCACGGCCCCCGCGACCGGCTCCGCCGCCGCCATCGTCAACTTCGCCCGCGCGCAGGTCGGCAAGGCGTACGTCATGGGCGGCACCGGCCCGTCCTCGTTCGACTGCTCGGGTCTGGTCCAGGCCGCGTACCGCCAGGCCGGCATCAGCCTGCCGCGCATGTCGCAGGCGCAGTCCACCGCCGGCACGTCGGTCTCCCTGAGCAACCTCCAGGCGGGCGACATCCTGTACTGGGGCTCCAAGGGCAGCGCGTACCACGTCGCCGTCTACGTCGGCGGCGGCAAGTTCGTCGGCGCGCAGAACTCCAGCACCGGCATCGTCGAGCGCTCCCTGAGCTACGACCGGCCGACGGGCGCCGTCCGCGTCCTCTGACATCTCCCCGCAGTCCCGGGCCGCTCCCGGTGACGCACGAAAGGCCGGTACTCCCCCGCTCGGGGGTGGAGTACCGGCCTTTCGGCCGCCCTGGAGGCTCCTGGAGGCCCCTGGAGCCGCCGAGGGGCGCCCGGGAGCCGTCCGGAGGCGCGGGGAAGCCGCGGAGGCGGCCCCGCGCCGTTCCTGTTCGCGTTCTCGTTCTCGTTCGCGTTCCTGTTCGCGTTCGCGTTCCGTCAGTCGAGGAACGTGGCCGAGGTGATCTTGTTCTTGAAGTTGACGCTGGCGTTGCCGGTGTAGCCCGGGGGGAGCGAGCCGATCAGACCGGTGAGGTTCACCTCGGTGGCGACCTTCCACGTGTAGGTGTCCCGGTTGCGGTACGACGCGGTGTCGTCGTTCGTCACCCGGTTCCGGCCCTCGCAGTTCTCCGGGCCGACGAAGAGGTTGTTGAAGAAGTTCCAGTCCGAGGACATCAGGTCGAAGACACAACCCCCTTGGTAGGAGTTGTAGTAAAGGCCGAACTCGCTGGTTTCCAGATACCCGTTCCGCTCCGTGTTGGCGGCGGCCGGCCCTGCTGCCGCAAGGAGAACGGCGCCGACGGATACCACGGCGACGCAACCGGCGGCGAGTTTGTTAAGTGCCTTGCTCATGGGGCTTTTCTCCATCTTCAGGGAATTGATTCCGGCCGGGATTAAACCTTCCGGGGCACCGCAGTACAAGGGTCTTCTCGGCTGTTCAGGCCACAACCGGCTTGGCGGGTAACGGACTTGCCCGCATTGCGGGCACAAGATTACGATCTCCCGCGGCCATCCGCCCTGCCTCCCGCACCAACGCGCCCTTCCACTCCGCCGACCGCAAGGGAAACGCCTCGTGCGTGTACGCGAAATATCCTCGTCACTCCTTTTGTGCCTCGCACTGACCGGATGCGGAGGCGGGGAACTCCCGGGGAAGAACTCCGGAGCGGGAAAGTCCGGACTTGGCGCCGGACCCACCGCCACACCCTCGATCGCGGCGGCGGACAAGCCGTTCTACACGTGCATGCAGGAGCACGGAATGACCATCTCCTACGGGGAGGACGGGGCCCCGCACTTCGTGGAGAAGGAGAGCCCGCAGTACTCCCCGGCGCAGCAGGCCTGCCTGCCCCTGCTCCCGCCCCCCTCCCCCGTCCAGGCGGGTGCGCAGGAACTCGCCTCCGCGCGCGAGGCCTCCGCGTGCATGCGGGCGAAGGGCATCTCCTGGTACCCGGACCCGGATCCGGTCACCGGCGAGGTGCAGCAGAAGGACGGCGGCACCTCCGAGCAGTGGCAGGAGCTCAAGCGGGACCACCGCGACGCGTACCGGGCCTGCATGCCCCGGCCCTCCTGAGCCGCGCGCGCACGGCTCAGCTGATCCCGGCCGCCAGCTTGTAGCGGGCCTCGCGCTGCTTCTTGTAGAGCGCGAGGGTCTCGGCGTGCTCCTCCACGAGCCGCTCCTGGTAGGCCTCCTCCACCGCCGCCCAGATGCCGACGAGGTTCACCTCGCGCTTGCAGGCGACGTCGGCCTTGGCCGCGGTCACGGCCTTGGGGCTGCCGGTATCGGCCTCCAGGCCGAGCTTCTGGACCACCTCGTAGGGATCCTTCAGGCCGGTGTACCCGGACTTCTCCATGCACGCCGACCAGTTCTTCAGCACCTCGGTCACCCGCGAATCGACCTTGGAGCGTTCGTGCGCCTCCGAGGCCAGCCCGAACGGGAACAGCAGGTCCACGCTGTCCTTCGTCGGCGCGTACAGCTTGCGGTACGCCTCCCGGATGCAGCCGCCGGGCGGCACCTTCTGCCCGCCGAAGTCGATGCCGCTGTCCACCTGCGCGGCCTCCTCCTCGCTCGCGGCGTCCGCGGGCTGCGCGTTGCCCTGTTGCCCGCCCGGCCGTTCGCCGTGCATGACCAGGGTGGCGCTCTCGCTCAGCGGGGTGACCGGGGGCTTGACCGGCCGCCCCTTGCCCGCGGTCATGTCGTAGCCGTGGGCCGCCGCGAACACCGGATCGGTCGCCCCGAAGAGCGCCCGGTGCCGCCCCTCGGGCCCCTGGGCGCCGGCCGGATCGGACGGCCTGACCTCCTCGTACGGGAACCCGTACCGGGCCATGCACCGGGAGAGCAGCCGCTGCTGCACCTGCCCCATGCGGACCGTCTCGGCGTCGGTGTCCGTGTACGCGTCCAGGGGCAGCGAGATCGAGGAGGTGGCCGGGGCGACGGCGACCCCGCCGATCTCCGGCTCCCCGTGCGCGCCGCCGCCGTCCGGATCCGAGCAGCCGGCCAGGACGAGCGCCAGCAGGACGGCGGCCGGGAGGGCGGGGCGGAGGACGGGGCGGAGGGCGGGGTGGCGGAGCGGACGGGAGCGCATCGCGGGAGACCTGTTCACCCTCGGAAATTGAACAGTCCGGCCGGTACCGGGGACAAGGCCTTCTCACCTGCTGGTCAGCCAAACTTCTTGCCTGGAAACCAACTTGCCGTCCCGTCCCGACCTGCGAGCACCTCGTGCCGAACCGCCGCCGCCCTGCCAAGATGGCCGGGGCGAGCACGCCCGAGTCACCCCAGGAAGCGGTGGTCCGTGACGCCCAGCCCGCCCGACGAAGCACCCGGTTCCGGTCCCACCGCCGCCCCGGCCGCCGCCGGGCTCGGACTCCTGTCCCTCGGCGGCTGGCTGTTGACCACCACCCGCCCCTGGCAGAAGCCCGGCTCCCCCCTCACGCTCACCCTGGAGTGGACGGCCTCGGGCACCCTGATGCTCTGCGGCCTGGTCCTGCTGGCCCGCTGCATCCGCCGGGTCCACGGCACGGGAGAGCCCGCGCGGGAGGTCCCGTACGAGACCCCGCGCGAGGGGTTCCCCGCCAGGGTCAGGCCTTGGGGGCGACCTTCGAAAGGCCGTTGATGACGCGGTCCATCGCGTCACCGCCCGTCGGGTCGGTCAGGTTGGCCAGCATCTTCAGCGTGAACTTCATCAGCACCGGGTGGCTCAGCCCGCGCTGGGCGGCGATCTTCATGATCTTCGGGTTGCCGATGAGCTTCACGAAGGCGCGGCCCAGCGTGTAGTAGCCGCCGTAGGTCTCCTTCAGGACCTTCGGGTAGCTGTGCAGGGTCAGTTCGCGCAGGGCCGGGGTGGCGCGGGAGTGCGCCTGGACGATGACGTCGGCGGCGATCTGGCCCGACTCCATCGCATAGGCGATGCCCTCGCCGTTGAACGGGTTGACGAGCCCGCCCGCGTCACCGACGAGCAGCAGCCCCTTGGTGTAGTGCGGCTGGCGGTTGAAGGCCATCGGCAGGGCCGCGCCGCGGATGGGCTGCGTCATGTTCTCGGGGGTGTAGCCCCAGTCCTCCGGCATCGAGGCGCACCAGGCCTTGAGGACCTCGCGCCAGTCCAGTTCCTTGAAGGCGGAGGAGGAGTTGAGGATGCCGAGGCCGACGTTGGAGGTGCCATCGCCCATGCCGAAGATCCAGCCGTAGCCGGGCAGCAGCCGGTCCTCGGCCCCGCGCCGGTCCCAGAGCTCCAGCCAGGACTCCAGGTAGTCGTCGTCGTGGCGGGGCGAGGTGAAGTACGTGCGTACGGCCACGCCCATCGGGCGGTCCTCGCGGCGGTGCAGGCCCATCGCCAGGGAGAGCCGCGAGGAGTTGCCGTCGGCCGCGACGACCAGCGGGGCGCTGAAGGTGACCGGGGTCTTCTCCTCGCCGAGCTTCGCCGTCACGCCGGTGATGTGGCCGGTACGGGGATCGCGTACGGGCTCGCCCACGTTGCAGCGCTCGTACAGGCGGGCGCCGGCCTTCTGCGCCTGGCGGGCCAGGGTCTCGTCGAAGTCGTCGCGCTTGCGGACGAGTCCGTAGTCGGGGAAGGAGGCCAGCTCGGGCCAGTCCAGCTGGAGCCGCTGGCCGCCGCCGATGATCCGCAGGCCCTTGTTGCGCAGCCAGCCGGCCTCTTCGGAGATGTCGATGCCCATCGACACCAGCTGCTTCGTGGCGCGCGGCGTCAGGCCGTCACCGCAGACCTTCTCGCGCGGGAAAGCCGTCTTCTCCAGGAGCAGGACGTCAAGTCCGGCCTTGGCCAGGTAATAGGCGGTCGTCGAGCCGGCGGGCCCGGCTCCGACGACGATCACGTCCGCGGAGTGCTCGGAGAGGGGCTCGGTCACGGCGGGTCTCCCGAAGGCTCGATAACTCGATAAGGGTGCCCAACGGCACAAGAACACGTGCAGTCTATGCAGCGAGAGAGATCGCGATCCGAAGGGCTGCCCCCTGTGACCACCTCGCCGACCCGGCCGCTCCCCGTCGTCCAGCTCCGTGTGCCCACGGACGAGGACGCGCACGCCTGGCACCGGGTCTTCCACGACCCCGACGTCATGGAGTTCCTCGGCGGTCCCGCCGAGCTCTCCTTCTACGAGGAAATCACCGCGCGGCAGCGGATGCACGACGCGCGGCTCGGCTTCTGCCTGTGGACGATGCTGGACGGGGACGGGGAGGTCCTCGGCTTCACCGGGGCGCAGCCGTGGCCGGAGTCCAAGCCGTGGGGGCCGGTCGGGGAGATCGAGATCGGCTGGCGGCTCGGTCGCTCCGCGTGGGGGCGGGGCTACGCGTATGCCGCTGCGCTGGCGACGCTGGAGCGGGTGCGGGTGGCTGGGGTGCCGGATGTGGTGGCGATGATCGACGATGCGAATGTCCGCTCGATCGCGGTGGCGGAGCGGCTGGGCATGACCCTGGCGGACCGCTTCCCGATCCCGGGCGGCCCCCGCATCGCCCGCCGCTACGCGCTGACCCTGGCCCCGTCCTAACCCCCGCTGCGCGGAGCCGCCCCACCCGCCGGAGCGCACCGCTGCGCGGGAGCCTCCCCGCTCGCCGGAGCGCGCCGCCTCGGCCCTGCCGCTGCGCGGGGCGGAAATCCCCGCAGCAACCCTCGCCGCTGCGCGGGGCAGAAATCCCCGCAGCAACCCTCGCCGCTGCGCGGGGCAGAAATCCCCGCAGCAACCCTCGCCGCTGCGCGGGGCAGAAGTCCCCGCAGCAACCCTC
>NZ_JBHWMB010000103.1:0-15993 GCF_042730015.1 Streptomyces sp. NPDC059957
GCGGGCGTCCTCTCTGAAGGCGGCCGGGTGCGGTGCATCGCAAGGCGGAGGGCCACGGCTCGTACTGGACGTACTTCCGTGGTCCGACAACGCGGCGAGGCGCCGTGCCGGGCGTCGCGACCCGGTGAACCTTCCCGGCCACAGCACTAGACACCCGGACTCCGGGCACCCGTGCCGCAGCGGGTCCCGGAACACGGACGCCCACAGCTCAGGCACGTCCGGGCCGGCACCGCGGCCGCGGCCGGCCGGGGCGCAGCGACCGGTTCCTGCCGAGGCCGCGATCCGGCGCGGCCCCCGCGAGGCTCCACTGCCGCCGAGCGGCCCTGTGCGCAGGCGCGTACGGGTGACAAGGGCAGCGGGGCGCGCGCGCTCGCCGGCGGGCGTGGCGAAACATCTCTGGCGGCCGGTCACGCGCCGGCCCCGCACCGCCGATCCGGCCGGGTGACCCCGTGCCGTGGCACCGGTCCGTCGCAGGGAGTCCCCGTGCACGTCCTGCTCGTCGCGAGCGCCTTCAACAGTCTCACCCAGCGGGTCCACGCCGAGCTGCGCGACCGCGGCCACAGCGTCGCCGTGGAGCTGGCGCTCCCCACCGCCGACCTGGCGGCGTCCGTCCGTAACCACCGCCCCGAGCTGATCGTCGCGCCGATGCTGACCTCGGCCGTGCCGGAGGAGGTCTGGTCCGCCCACACCTGCCTGATCGTGCATCCCGGTCCGGTCGGGGACCGGGGTCCCTCCTCGCTCGACCGGGCGGTACTGGACGGTGTCCCTCGGTGGGGCGTCACCGTCCTGCAGGCCAATGCCGAGATGGACGCCGGCGACGTGTGGGCCTCGGTGGAGTGCCCCGGCCCGGACCCCGGCGGATCGAAGAGCCTCTGGTACCGGGGCGAGGTGGCCAACGCCGCCCTGGAGGCCGTCCTGCTCGCCGTGGACCGCTACGCCGGCGGTACGTACGTCCCCGAGCCGCAGACCGGGGGCCTGGCCCGCCCCCTGCTGCGCCAGGAGCACCGCCGGATCGACTGGCTGCGGGACGGTACCGAGCGGGTGCTGCGCACGCTGCGCGCGGCGGACTCCCGGCCCGGTGTACGGGACGAACTGCTCGGCGGCGTCTGGTACCTGCACGGCGGCCACCCGGAGGACCGGCTGCGCGGCCGCCCCGGCGAGCTGCTGGCCACCCGGGCGGGAGCGATCTGCCGGGCCACCGTGGACGGGGCCGTGTGGATCCCGGAGCTGCGGGCCCACCGCTCCCCGGGGCAGCCGGCCGCGCCCAAGCTCCCCGCCGCCCTCGCGCTCGGGGACCAGCTGCCCGAACTGCCGGAGCTGCCCGTCCCGGCGGCAGCCGATCGGGGGCCCCGGCCCCGTACCTGGTCCGACATCGGCTACCACGAGGAGGGCGGGGCCGGGTTCCTGTCGTTCTCCTTCCCCGGCGGCGCGATGAGCACCACCCACTGCCGGCGCCTGCTGGACGCCTATCGTGCGGCCTGTGCCCGGCCGACTTCGGTGCTCGTGCTCGGCGGTGGACGGGACTTCTTCTCCAACGGGATCCACCTGGGCGTCATCGAGGCCGCCGCGGATCCCGCCGAAGAGTCCTGGGCCAACATCAATGCCATGGACGACCTGGTGGAGGCCGTCCTGACCACCACCGACCGGCTCGTGATCTCCGCGCTGGGCGGCAACGCGGCCGCCGGTGGGGCCATGCTGGCCCTCGCCGCCGACGAGGTGTGGTGCCGCTCGGGTGTGGTCCTCAATCCGCACTACCGGCTGATGGGCCTGTACGGATCGGAGTTCTGGACGTACACCCTGCCGCGCCGGATCGGCTCCGCGGGGGCGGAGCGCCTGACCGCGGAGGCCCTGCCGCTGAGCGCCGCGGCGGCCCGTCGGCTGGGTCTGGTCGACCGGACGCTCGCCTGCCCGCCCGCGGAGTTCGCGGACCGGGCTTCGGCCCTCGCCGCACGGCTCGCCGGCCACCCCGCCACCGGCTCACGGATCGCCGTGAAGAAGGCGCGCCGGGAGCTGGACGAGGAGCGGCGTCCGCTGGCCTCCTACCGGGCGGCCGAGCTGGAGCGGATGCGGCAGACCTTCTTCGACCCGCAGGCCCCGTACCACGCGCTGCGCCGGGCCTTCGTGGGCAAGGTGCGCCCGGGCGCGACCCCGCCGCACCTCGCGCGGGCGGTACCGGCCCGGCTCGGTGCGCCGCCGTCCGCGCGACCGGGATCGTCACCGGCCTCCGTCACCGGACCGGGTGTACATGACGCGGCACCGGTCTCCGGCAGGTGCTAGCAAGAAAGGTGGGGCCGATGAGCCCCTCGCGGTGACGGGCCCCCGTGCGCCCCGCCGCCGCACCTCCCTTCCCCCTCCCCAAGGAGGCCTCCGCATGGACGCAGCAACTCCGGCCCCGGTGGCAGACGACCCGGCCGCGGACGACCCGCTGATCCACATCCTCTGGATCAACGCGGGCCTGAGCTGTGACGGGGACTCCGTGTCCCTGACCGCCGCGATGCAGCCGAGCATCGAGGAGATCGTGACGGGCACGCTGCCCGGCCTGCCCCGGATCGCCGTGCACTGGCCGCTGATCGACTTCGAGTGCGGTCCCGTCGGGGGCGCGGACACGTTCATCGAGTGGTTCTTCAAGGGCGAGCGGGGCGAGATCGATCCCTTCGTGCTGGTGGTCGAGGGCTCCATCCCCAACGAGAAGATCAAGTCCGAGGGCTACTGGTGCGGTTTCGGCGACGATCCGGCGACCGGCCAGCCCATCACCACCAGCGAATGGATCGACCGGCTGGCGCCCAAGGCGCTCGCCGTGGTGGCCATCGGCACCTGCGCCACCTACGGCGGCATCCACGCGATGGAGGGCAACCCGACGGGTGCGATGGGCCTGCCCGACTACCTGGGCTGGGACTGGAAGTCGCACGCCGGGATCCCCATCGTGTGCGTGCCGGGCTGTCCGATCCAGCCGGACAACTTCTCCGAGACCCTGACCTACCTGCTCTACCAGGCGGCCGGCTCGGCCCCGATGATCCCGCTGGACGACAAGTTGCGGCCCACGTGGCTGTTCGGCGACACCGTGCACGAGGGGTGCGACCGGGCCGGCTACTACGAGCAGGGCGAGTTCGCGGAGACCTACGACTCCCCCAAGTGCCTGGTGAAGATCGGCTGTTGGGGTCCGGTGGTCAAGTGCAACGTGCCCAAGCGGGGCTGGATGAACGGCATCGGCGGCTGCCCGAACGTGGGCGGCATCTGCATCGCCTGCACGATGCCGGGCTTCCCCGACAAGTTCATGCCGTTCATGGACGAGCCGCCGGGGGCCAAGGTCTCCACCAAGGTCAGCGGCGCCTACGGCGCCGTGGTCCGCAGGCTCCGGGCGATCACCCTGCACACCGTCGACCAGGAGCCCAAGTGGCGCCACACCGGCGAGAAGCTCACGACGGGCTACCGCCCGCCCTGGTGAAGCCGGGCCCGAAGGCCGCCCGCACACCCCGCACACCTCCTCCACCCGCGCTGACGAAGGGTCACGGCACACACGATGGAACCGAAGACGAAGGCGGCCGGCGACGGCAGCGGCCTGGTCGAGATGGCATGGGATCCGATCACCCGGATCGTGGGCAGTCTCGGCATCCACACGAAGATCGACTTCAAGCAGAAGCGGGTCGCCGAGTGCTACAGCACCTCGTCGGTCTTCCGTGGCTACAGCGTCTTCATGCGCGGCAAGGACCCCCGTGACGCGCACTTCATCACCAGCCGCATCTGCGGGATCTGCGGCGACAACCACGCCACGTGTTCCGTGTACGCGCAGAACATGGCCTACGGAGTGAAGCCCCCGCACCTCGCCGAATGGATCATCAACCTCGGCGAGTCCGCGGAGTACATGTTCGACCACAACATCTTCCAGGAGAACCTGGTCGGGGTCGACTACTGCGAGAGTCCGCGAGACCAACCCCGGAGTCCTGGAGCTGGCCGAGCGGACCGCCGCCCCGCACGCGGGCGAGCACGGCTACCGCACCATCGCGGACATCATGCGCTCGCTCAACCCCATCGAGGGCGAGTTCTACCGCGAGGCCCTCCAAGTCAGCCGGTACACACGGGAGATGTTCTGCCTGATGGAGGGCCGCCACGTGCACCCCTCCACGCTCTACCCGGGCGGTGTCGGCACCATCGCCTCGGTCCAGCTCTTCACCGACTACATGAGCCGCCTGATGCGGTACGTGGAGTTCATGAAGAAGGTGGTGCCCCTGCACGACGACCTGTTCGACTTCTTCTACGAGGCCCTGCCCGGCTACGAGGAAGTGGGCCGCCGACGCGTCCTGTTGGGCTGCTGGGGCGCCCTCAACGACCCCGAGTACTGCGACTTCACGTACGCCAACATGACCGACTGGGGACGGAAGATGTTCGTCACCCCCGGCGTGGTGGTGGACGGCAAACTGGTCACCAACGACCTCACCGAGATCAATCTGGGCATCCGCATCCTGCTGGGCAGCTCGTACTACGACGACTGGCAGGGGCAGGAGCAGTTCGTCACGCACGACCCGCTCGGCAACCCGGTCGACCCGCGCCACCCGTGGAACCAGCACACCATCCCGGCCCCGCAGAAGCGGAACTTCGACGACAAGTACAGCTGGGTGATGTCGCCCCGCTGGTTCGACGGCAAGGACCACCTGGCGCTCGACACCGGCGGCGGCCCCATCGCCCGGCTCTGGTCCACGGCCCTGTCCGGGCTCGTGGACGTCGGCTACGTCAAGGCCACCGGACACAGCGTGGTCATCAACCTGCCGAAGACGATGACCAAGCCCGAGACGACCTTCGAGTGGCGGATCCCCAAGTGGAGCAACGCCCTGGAGCGCAACCGGGCCCGCACCTACTTCCAGGCCTACGCGGCGGCCATCGCGCTGCACTGCGCCGAGAAGGGGCTCGCCGAGGTGCGTGCCGGACGCACCCAGACCTGGGAGAAGTTCGAGGTTCCGGACCAGGCGGTCGGCGTCGGCTTCACCGAGGCCGTGCGGGGTGTCCTGTCGCACCACATGGTGATCCGCGACGGGAAGATCGCCAACTACCACCCGTATCCGCCGACTCCGTGGAACGCCAGCACCCGGGACACCTTCGGCACACCGGGGCCGTACGAGGACGCCGTGCAGAACACGCCCATCTTCGAGGAGAACACCCCGGAGAACTTCAAGGGGATCGACATCATGCGAGCGGTCCGCAGCTTCGACCCGTGCCTGCCGTGCGGAGTGCACATGTACGTCGGCGGCGGCAAGACCGTCAAGAACATGCACGTGCCCACGGGCCTGAGCGGACTGGGCGGATGAGCGCCGCACGCGCGGGCGTCGCGGGCGACGCCCGGGAGGCGGGGCGCCGGGTGGACGAGGTCCTCGACCGGCTCGCCGCCACCGGAGACCGGGCGGCCTGCGCCGCCGCCGAGGAACTGGTCCGCGGCCTCATGGAGTTCTACGGGGCGGGGCTGGCCCGGATCACGCAGCGGCTCGGTGACCACGGCCTGGCTCCGCTGCTGGACGACGAGCTCGTCGCGAGCCTGCTGGCCCTGCACGACCTCAACCCCGAGGACGTGCTCGTCCGGATCGGGCGGGCGCTGCGCTCCGCACCGGAGCCCGCGGAGCTGCTCGGCTTCGACGCGGCCTCGGGCGTCCTGCGGCTGGGCGTTCCCGCCGCCGGCGGCTGCGGCTGCGGCGCTTCGGAGGCCGGCTCCTCCCCCGTCCCGCGGGGCGTGGCGGACGCGCTGGCGGCCTTCGCGCCCGAAGTGACCTCCGTGGAGGTGGAGCAGGCGGCCCCCGCCCCGGCCCTCCTGCAGATCGGCGCCCGCCCGCAGACCCCGGCACGGGTCCGGTGAGCGCGCCGCCTCCGGCCGCGCGCGGCCTGCGCAGGTTCGCCGGCGCGCGCCCGCCCCGCCCCGAGACCTGCGAACTGTGCGGGGTGGCGGTCGCCGAGGACGCCCACCGTCACCTGGTGGAGACCGAGCGGCGTGCCCTGGTCTGCGCCTGCACCGCCTGTGCGCTGCTCTTCGACCGGCCGGGGGCGGCCACCGGCCGGTTCCGCGCCGTACCGGACCGCTACCTCACCGACCCGGCGCACCCGCTGGGCGACGGCGCCTGGGAGGCCCTCCAGATCCCCGTCGGGGTGGCCTTCCTGTTCCGCAACGCCGCCCTCGACCGCCTGGTAGCGCTCTACCCGAGCCCCGCCGGAGCCACCGAGAGCGAGCTCGACGCCGAGACCTGGCAGCGCGTGCTCGGCGCCGGGCGCCTGGCCGGTCTGCTGGAACCCGACGTGGAGGCCCTGCTGCTGCACCGCGCGCAGGGCCGTACCAGCTGCCATCTGGTCCCCATCGACATCTGCTACGAGCTGGTGGGCCGGATGCGGATGCTCTGGCAGGGCTTCGACGGGGGCGCGGAGGCACGGGAGGCGCTGCACGTGTTCTTCGAGCGGGTGGAACGGCGGGCCCGGGTGCTCGCCCCCGATCCGGTGGAAGCGGTGGATCCGGTGGATTCGGTGGATCCGGTGGAAGCGGCCGGAGCGGGGCGGCGGCCGTGACGGACTTCGCCTTCTCCTGCACCGGGGTGCGCGCCGATCCGTACGCCGCCGGACCCACCCTGGTGTTCCGGCTGCGGCTGACCGCCTCACCCGGGGTGCGCGTGCACGCCGTCGCCCTGCGCTGCCAGCTCCGCGTGGAGCCGGCCAAGCGCCGCTACGGCCCGGTCGAGGCCGACGGTCTCGCCGACCTCTTCGGCGACCCCTCCCGCTGGGGGTCCACCCTCCAGCCGGTGCAGTTCGCGCAGGTCTCGGTGATGGTCCCGAGCTTCACCGGGGAGACCGAGGTCGACCTCGTCGTACCGTGCAGCTACGACATGGACATCGCGGCGACCCGCTACTTCGCCGCGCTCCAGGGCGGTGAGGTCCCGATGCTGATGCTGTTCTCGGGGACCGCCTTCACCGGGGCGGGCGGCTTCCACGTCGAGCCGGTGCCCTGGGACCGCGAGGCCGCGTACCGGATGCCCGTGGCCGTATGGCGGGAGATGGTCGAGCAGCACTTCCCCGGGTGCGGCTGGCTGCGTCTGCCCTCCGACACGATGGCCGACCTGCTCGCCTTCCGCTCACGGCACGCACTCCCCTCCTGGGAGGCCACCGTGCGCACCCTCCTGGACGCCGCGGCCGGGCCGGCTCCCGCCCCGCTGCGACTGGGGGCGCCGCCGCCGCTCGTCGTCGAGAGGACCGCGCCGTGACCACGACCGCCCACACCCTCGACGGCGCACCGGACTCCCGCTTCGCCACGGCCCGGCAGGTGGCCGACGCCGTCCTCTTCGAGGGCTACGTCCTCTACCCGTACCGGGCCTCCGCGGCGAAGAACCGCATGCGCTGGCAGTTCGGCGTGCTCGTGCCGCCCGCCTGGGCCCCCGCCCACGGGGAGCACTCCTTCCAGCGGACCGAGATCCTGCTGGAGCCCCGGGGCGCGGCGACGCTCTGCGTGGAGCTGCGCTTCCTCCACGCGCAGCGGCGCACGGTCCAACGGGCGTGCGCCGACGGCTCGTTCGAGGAGGTTGCCGAACTCCAGCTGGCCGACCGGGTACTGGTCCCCTGGGACGAAGGGGCCGAGGAACGGGTCGAGATGTCCGTCGCCGTGGCCGAACTGTCGGGCGCCGAGACCGTCTTCCCCTTCGACCGGCCCGCGCGCGAAGAGGTCGAACCGGTCCTCGACGCCGACGGCCGCACGGTCGGCCGCCTGGTGCGGCGTACGGAGCGGATCGAGGGCCTGCTGCGCCTGCGCGCGGACGAACTCGAAGGCCCCTACCGGGTGTCGAAGCTCACCGCCGTGGTGGAGAACACCAGTCCGTGGGCTCCGGCGGATCCGTCCGTGACCCGGGAGGAGGCGCTGCCCCGCTCCCTCGTCGCCGCCCACCTCCTGCTGGCGCTGGGCTCCGGCTCCTTCCTGTCGATGACCGACCCGCCCGAGTGGGCCAAGGGGGCGGTCGCGAGCTGCGAGAACCGGCACACCTGGCCGGTACTGGCGGGCGAGCCCGGCCGCACGGACGTGGTCCTGTCCTCCCCGATCATCCTGGAGGACCACCCGGCCATCGCCCCCGAGAGCGCCGGGGCCATGTACGACGCCACCGAGATCGACGAGATCCTGGCCCTGCGCACGGCGGCCCTCACCGACCAGGAGAAGCGGGAGGCCCGCGGGACGGACCCCCGGGCGGCCGCCGTGATCGAGCTGGCCGATTCGATGCCGCCCGAGGTGCTGGAGCGGCTGCACGGGGCCGTACGGGGCCTGCGCGACATCACCGGCGAGGCCGCCGCGCCGGACGCGGACGCACTGTTCCGGCCCGGGACGCCCTGGTGGGACCCGGCCGGGGCGGACTCCGCCGCGCCCGTACCCGAGCACGTGACGGTCGACGGCGTCCGGGTGGGCGTCGGGAGCCGCGTGGTGCTGCGCCCGGGGCTGCGGCGGACCGACGCCCAGGACCTGTTCCTCCAGGGCCGCACCGCCCAGGTGGAGGCGGTCCTGCACGATGTCGACGGAGGGGTCCACCTCGCCGTCACCGTGGAGGGCGACCCGGGCGCCGACATCCGCCGGGAACAGGGCAGGTTCCTGTACTTCCAGCCTGACGAGGTCACCCCCGACGAGGTCACCCCCGAGGAGTGGGCGTGAGGGCCGGCGCGAGCGGGCGCACCCTGGTCGCGGGCATCGGCAACGTCTTCCTCGGCGACGACGGCTTCGGCGTGGAGACCCTGCGGGCCCTGTCGGCGCACCCGCTGCCGCAGGGTGTGGAGGCGGTGGACTTCGGAGTCCGCGGGGTCCACCTCGCCTACCAGCTGCTGGACGGCTACGACACGGCCGTCCTCGTCGACGCCACCGCGCGCGGCGGGGCCCCCGGCACCCTGTACCTGATCGAGGTCGGCGAGGAGGACGTGGGCGCTCCCCCGGGCGGGGCCGCCCTCGACGGCCACGACATGTCCCCCGCCACCGTCCTCGCCCTGCTGGACACCCTGTGCGCCGGAACGGGCGCCGAGGCGCCCCGGCGCGTGCTCGTCCTCGGCTGCGAACCCGCCTGCGTCGAGGAGGGCATCGGCCTGAGCGCACCCGTGGCCGACGCCGTGCCGCGGGCCATGCGCGCGCTCCTGGACCTGCTCGGGCAGGAGGAGCCGTACCCATCCGGGACGGACGACCAGAACCGCCGAGAACTGAGGAGTACCCCATGAAGAAGGTCGTCGTCGGCGGGGCCACCGCCCTGGCCCTGGTCGCCGTCCTCAAGCAGGTCCTGCCCGACATCAGGCGCTACCTGCGCATCCGCCGCATGTGAACGCGTACGCCCCGGACTCCGAATGGAGTACGGGGCGTACGGGCCTGCGGCGTGCCCGGCCGCGGCGCCCCGGTCCTGCCGGTCTAATGAGCCCCGGCAGGACGGAGACCCAATCCGATGCACGAGATGTCGATCGCCATGGCCGTCGTGGGCCAGGTGGAAGAGGCGGCCCCGGAGGCCGGCAGCACCGTGAGCCGAGTGGAGCTCCAGGTCGGCGAGTTGGCCGGCGTGGTCCCGGACGCACTCGGCTTCTGCTTCGAACTGGCCTGCGCCGGAACGGTCCTGGAGGGGGCCGAGCTCGTCGTACGGTCCGTGCCGGCCCGCGCGCGCTGCGGCGCCTGCACGGGCGACTGGGCCGTGGGGATGCCGCCCGACCTGTGCTGTCCCGCGTGCGGAAGGGCCACGGACGTGGAGCTGCTCTCCGGGCGCGAGCTGCGCATCCTCACGGTGACCTGGGAGGACCCACAGCCCACCGAGGCCACCGGGGCCGCCGCGGCTGCCGTGGCCACCGGGGCCGCTGTGGCCCCCTGCCGCGCACCGATCTCCGAGGAGGCCTGACCCATGTGCCGAGTGGTCGACCTGCAACAGGCGGTACTCGCAAAGAACGACGGGGCCGCGCAGGCCCTGCGCGCCGAACTCACCGCCCGCGGCACGACGGTGGTCAACATGCTGTCCAGTCCGGGCAGTGGCAAGACCGCCCTGCTGGAGCGGGAACTGCTGCTCGCGGGGGAACGCGGGGTGCCCGTGGCCGCCCTGACCGCGGACCTGGCCACCGAGAACGACGCGGTACGGCTGGCCCGTTCGGGCGCACCGGTCAAGCAGGTGCTCACCGACGGGCTGTGTCATCTGGAGGCCGCGATGCTGGGCCGCCACCTGCACGGCTGGCTGCCCGAGGAGACGCGGCTCCTCTTCGTCGAGAACGTCGGCAATCTGGTCTGCCCGGCCTCCTACGACCTCGGGGAATCGCTGCGCGTGGTCCTCGCATCGGTGACGGAGGGCGAGGACAAGCCGCTGAAGTACCCGACGGCCTTCGGGTTGGCCCAGCTCGTCGTCGTCACCAAGATCGATATCGCGCAGGCCGTCGAGTTCGACGAGGTGGCCTTCCGCGCGAACGTCCAGCAGGTCAACCCGGGGGTCGAGGTCGTCCTCACCTCGGCGCGGACCGGCGAGGGCCTCGGCCTGATGCTGGACCGGACGCAGGCGATCGGAGCGGGAGCCGCGGCGCACACGCCGGTGATGGCCGGCGCGCGTACCGGGGTGCAGAGCGCCGGTGCGGGCGACGGCCACGGCAACGGGCACGGGCACGGCGACGGACACGAACACGAGCACGGCGACCATGAGCACCCGCACCAGCCCGGTGACGGGCACGATCACGGCCACGGCCACGGCCACGGCCATGAACACGACCATGAACACGGCCAGAGGCACGCGCACGCACCGATGCCGGCCGGCACTCCCGCGGCGGCGCGAGCGCACGGGCAGTCCCGCTGATGGAGTCCGTGCAGCGCCGCCGGGTCACCGTCCAGGGCGTGGTGCAGGGCGTCGGCTTCCGGCCGTACGTCTACGCACGCGCCACCGGGCTCGGTCTCGCCGGCCACGTCACCAACACCCCGGAGGGAGTGGTGACCGAGGTCGAGGGAGCGGCGGCCGCCGTGTCCGCGTTCTGCGAACGCCTCGCGGCGGACGCACCGCCGCTGGCCGTGGTGGACGCCGTGGACCACTGCGAGGTGCCGGTGGTCGGTGGCGCCGGGTTCGCGATCATCGCCTCCCGGAGCGGAGGCCCGTCCCGGACCCTTGTCTCCCCGGACACGGCCACGTGCGCGGCCTGCCTCGCGGAGCTGGCGGATCCCGGGGACCGCCGCCACCGCCACCCCTTCATCACGTGCACGCACTGCGGTCCCCGCTTCACGATCGTCACGGGACTGCCCTACGACCGCGCGCACACCACCATGGCCGGCTTCCCGATGTGCCCCGACTGCGCACGCGAGTACGCCGATCCGGCCGATCGCCGCTTTCACGCCCAGCCCGTCGCCTGCCCGGCCTGCGGTCCCCGGCTGCGGCTGCTCGTCGCCGGCGGCGGGCGGGACCCGTACGAGTTCGCCGGTACGGATCCGGTCGCCGGGGCACGCCGCATGCTGGCCCGGGGCGCGATCCTGGCCGTCAAGGGACTCGGCGGCTACCACCTGGCCTGCGACGCCACCCGGCCGGAGGCCGTGGCGGAGCTGCGCCGGCGCAAGTCCCGCGGTGACAAGCCGTTCGCCGTGATGGCACGCGACCTCGCCGAGGCCGAGCGGCTGGCACACATCGGCCCCGAGGAGCGTGCCCTGCTCACGGGCTCCGTCCGGCCCATCGTGCTGCTCCGCCGGCGGGCCGGTGTCCCCGGGCCGGCCGAGGAGGTCGCGCCGCGCAGCCCCGACCTCGGCGTCATGCTCCCGTACACCCCGCTCCACCAGCTGCTGTTCGGGCTTCCCGGCGACCCCCCTGGGCCCGGACTGCTCGTCATGACCAGCGGGAACCTCGCGGGTGAGCCCATCGTCACCGAGGAGGGCGAGGCCCTGGAGCGGCTGTCCGGACTCGCCGACGGCTGGCTCACGCACGACCGGCCCATCCACGTACCGTGCGACGACTCCGTGGTGCGGGTCTGTGACGGTGCCGCGTTGCTGGTCCGGCGCTCGCGCGGCTACGCCCCGCTGCCGCTGCCCCTGCCGTTTCCCGTTCCCGCCACCCTGGCCACGGGGGGCGACCTGAAGAACGCCCTCTGCCTCGGGGAGGGCCGCCGGGCCTGGCTGTCCGCGCACATCGGCGACATGGACGACATGGCGACGCAGATCGCCTTCGAGCGGGCCGAGGGGCAGTTGGAGTCCGTCACCGGGGTGTCGCCCGTCCTGCTGGCCACCGACCGCCACCCCGGGTACCGGTCGGGCCGGTGGGCGGTCCGCAACGCGGGGGGCCGGCCGCTGGTGCGCGTACAGCACCATCACGCGCACATCGCGTCCGCGCTGGCCGAACACGGACTGGACGGCGGCCGCCGGGTGATCGGCGTCGCGTTCGACGGCACCGGCTACGGTGACGACGGCGCGGTGTGGGGCGGCGAGGTGCTCCTCGCCGACTACGCCGGGTACAGCCGCTTCGCCCACCTCGCGTACGTGCCGCTGCCGGGCGGCGACGCCGCGGTGCACCGGCCGTACCGCATGGCCCTGTCGCACCTGCGGGCCGCGGGCATCCCCTGGGATCCGGACCTGCCGTGTGCGGGCAGCTGTCCGGAGGATGAATTCCGGCTCCTGTCACGGCAGTTGGAACGCGGCCTGAACTGTGTCCCGACCTCCAGCATGGGACGCCTCTTCGACGCCGTGTCCTCTCTGGCGGGCATCTGCCAGCGCTCCGGGTACGAGGCCCAGGCCGCCATGGAGCTGGAGTCCGCCGCCCTGGGGGCGGCCGGACAGGCGGGATGCCCCGACGCGGATCCCGACCACCCCCGCCCGTACGCCTTCGCCCTGAACTCCCCGCCTCCCGGCGGCGAAGGTCCCGTCACCGCGGACCCGGCTCCCCTTCTGGTGTCGGTGGTGGCCGACCTGCGGGCGGGGGTGGATCCGTCCGTGATCGCGGCCCGCTTCCACGCCGCCGTCACCGGGCTCGTCACCGACCTGTGCGTTCTCGCGTGCGAACGGCACGGGCTGGACACGGTGGCCCTGACCGGCGGGGTCTTCGCCAACACGCTGCTGTCCTCGGCCTGCGCCCGCGCGCTGCGCGAGCGTGGCTTCACCGTACTGCGGCACCGCCAGGTCCCGCCGAACGACGGCGGGCTGGCACTCGGTCAGCTCATGGTGGCGGCCGCCCGCGGCGTCACCGACCCCCCACAGCGAGGAGACGCCCATGTGCTTGGCGGTACCCGGCAGAGTGCTTGACATCGCGGACAAGGACGGCACCCGCATGGCCACGGTCGACTTCGGCGGCGTGCAGAAGGAGGTGTGCCTGGAGTACCTGCCCGACCTCCAGGTCGGCGAGTACGCGATCGTCCACGTGGGCTTCGCCCTGCAGCGTCTGGACGAGGAGTCCGCCCGGCAGACCCTCGCACTGTTCGCGGAACTCGGCATGCTCCAGGAGGAGTTCGGCGATCCGTGGGAGCTGGCGGCCGACGCCGCCGACGGTGGCGAGGGCAGCGAGGGAGGGCCCCGGTGAAGTACATCGACGAGTTCCAGGATCCCGCCCTCGCGCGGCGGATCCTGGACGAGATCCACGCCACGGTGACCCGGCCCTGGGCCCTGATGGAGGTGTGCGGCGGCCAGACCCACACCATCATCCGGCACGGGATCGATCAACTCCTGCCGGAGCAGGTGGAGTTGATTCACGGACCGGGCTGTCCCGTATGCGTCACCCCGCTGGAGGTCATCGACAAGGCGCTGGAGATCGCCTCCCGGCCGGGCGTGATCTTCTGCTCCTTCGGGGACATGCTCCGGGTGCCGGGGACCGGCCGGGACCTGTTCCGGGTCCGCAGCGAGGGCGGTGACGTACGGGTGGTCTACTCTCCGCTCGACGCCCTGACCATCGCCCGGCAGAACCCGGACCGGGAGGTGGTGTTCTTCGGCATCGGCTTCGAGACGACGGCCCCGCCGAACGCGATGACGGTCCATCAGGCGAAGCGGCTGGGCATCCCCAACTTCAGCCTGCTGGTCTCCCACGTACGGGTTCCCCCGGCCATCGAGGCCATCATGCGCTCCCCCAGCTGCCGGGTGCAGGGCTTCCTCGCCGCAGGGCACGTGTGCAGCGTGATGGGGATGGCGGAGTACCCGGAGCTCGCGGCGCGGTATCAAGTGCCGATCGTGGTCACGGGCTTCGAACCGCTGGACATCCTCGAAGGCGTACGGCGGACCGTGCTCCAGCTCGAACGGGGCGAGCACACCGTGGAGAACGCCTACGAGCGCGCCGTCCGCCCGGAGGGCAACCCGGCCGCCCTCGCCATGCTGGAAGACGTCTTCGAGGTCACCGACCGGGCCTGGCGCGGAATCGGGGTCATCCCGGACAGCGGCTGGCGCCTGTCCGAGCGCTACCGGGAGTTCGACGCCGAGCACCGCTTCTCGGTCACCGGGATCACCACGCGGGAGCCCGCCGAGTGCCGCAGCGGCGAGGTGCTCCAGGGGCTCATCAAGCCGCACGAGTGCGAGGCCTTCGGCACGCTGTGCACGCCGCGCAACCCCCTCGGCGCCACGATGGTCTCCAGCGAGGGAGCCTGCGCCGCGTACTACCTCTACCGCCGGCTCGACCTCCAGGCCGCGCCTGCCGCCCCGACGACGCCGCTGGAGGCGAGCCCCGTTGGCTGAGACCGCACCCGCCGAGACCGCCCCCCTGGACATCACCGGCTGGACCTGTCCGGCGCCGCTGCGCGACCATCCCCGGGTGGTGATGGGCCACGGTGGAGGCGGCGCGCTGTCCGCCGAACTCGTCGAGCACCTCTTCCTCCCGGAGTTCGGCGGCCCCGCCCTCGCCCAGCTCGGGGACTCCGCCGCGCTCTCGCTCGGCGGCGTGCGCCTCGCCTTCTCCACGGACTCCTACGTCGTGCGCCCGCTGTTCTTCCCGGGCGGCTGCATCGGTGACCTCGCGGTCAACGGCACGGTCAACGACCTGGCCATGTCGGGGGCCGAACCGGCCTACCTCTCCTGCGGGTTCATCCTGGAGGAGGGCGTCGAGATGTCCGTCGTCTCGCGGGTCGCCCGCGCGATGGGCAACGCGGCCCGCGCCGCGGGCGTGGAGGTGGCCACCGGGGACACCAAGGTCGTGGAGAGCGGCCACGGGGACGGCGTCTACATCAACACCTCGGGCATCGGCGTCATCCCGGCAGGCGTGGACCTGCGCCCGCAGCGGGTCGTGCCCGGCGACGTGGTGATCGTCAGCGGTGACATCGGGCTGCACGGCGTGGCCATCATGAGCGTCCGCGAAGGCCTGGAGTTCGGGGTGGACGTGGAGAGCGACTGCGCCCCGCTGGGTGGCCTCGTACGGAGCATGCTCGCGGTCACCCCGGACCTGCACGTCCTGCGCGACCCCACCCGGGGCGGCCTCGCCGCCGCCCTCAACGAGATCGCCACGGCCTCCGGCACCGGCGTGCTGGTCCACGAGGCCCGGGTGCCCGTGCCCCCGGCCGTCGCGAACGCCTGCTCGATC
The DNA here is from genome assembly GCF_042730015.1 of Streptomyces sp. NPDC059957. Lineage (NCBI taxonomy): Bacteria > Bacillati > Actinomycetota > Actinomycetes > Kitasatosporales > Streptomycetaceae > Streptomyces > Streptomyces sp. NPDC059957. The sequence goes on from NZ_JBHWMB010000103.1 coordinate 15,459, forward strand.
CTCGGCCTGGACCCGTTCTACGTGGCCAACGAGGGCAAGCTCGTGGCCTTCGTACCGCGCGAGCACGCCGAGGCCGTGCTCGACGCGATGCGGGCGCATCCCCTGGGGCGCGGGGCGACCGTGATCGGGGAGGCCGTGGAGGCCCACCCGGGCATGGTGGTGGCCCGCACCCGGCTCGGCGGCACCCGCGTGGTGGACCTGCCGCTCGGGGAGCAGCTGCCGCGGATCTGCTGATCCGGACCCCGCCACGGTGGCGCCCGGCCGTGACGGGCGCCTTCCCGGGCCCGTCACGGGGCGGACCGGGCGGTGGGCCCAGGACCGCGGACGCCCGCGGGGTTAGGCTCGAATGAGGCCGAGAAAGGGATGGTTGCGCATGTGTCGGTGGCTCGCCTACTCGGGTTCGCCCATGCTGCTCGACGCCGTGCTCTACCGTCCGGAGCACTCGCTCATCAACCAGAGCCTCCACGCCCGGATGGGGGTCGAGGCGACGAACGGCGACGGTTTCGGCCTGGGCTGGTACAGCGGGAACGGGGAC
>NZ_JBHWMB010000103.1:16003-18805 GCF_042730015.1 Streptomyces sp. NPDC059957
ACATCGCAGTGGAGGGGAACAACCGCGATGTGCGCGAGATGGCGGCCCACTTGCGCTCGCACCTGTTCTTCGCGCACGTGCGCGCCTCGACGGGATCGGCCGTCCAGCAGACCAACTGCCACCCGTTCCGTCACGGCCGGTGGCTGTGGATGCACAACGGGGCCATCGCGGACTTCCAGCGACTGCAGCGCGACCTCTGCCTGGCCGTGGACCCGGCGCTCTTCTCGGCCATCGAGGGCTCCACCGACTCCGAGGTGATGTTCTACCTGGCGGTGACCTTCGGGCTCGATCAGGACGTCCCCGGAGCCGTGGCCAGGATGGCCGGGCTCGTGGAGCGGCTCGGCAAGGAGCACGGCGTCGCGGAACCGCTCCAGATGACCCTGGCCATCAGCGACGGCGAGCGCCTCTGGGCCTTCCGGTACTCCAGCCAGGGCGCCTCCCGGTCGCTCTTCTACAGCAGCCGCGCCGAGACGGTCCGCCACCTCCACCCCGAGGTGGAGTACCTCCGCGAGATCTCCGACGAGTCGCGCATCGTGGTCTCCGAGCCGCTGGGGGACCTGCCCGGCGTGTGGAACGAACTTCCCGAGGCCAGCTACACCGTGATCCCGTCCGTCCCGGACCAGGATTACCTGCCCTTCGTCCCGGCGCTCGGCTGACGGCCGCGCCACAGCCGCTTCTCCGGCGGCTTCCCCGCGTGGGCGGCGATCCGAAGGGTAGACGCCGTTCACCAGCCGCTTCGATCCACGGAGGGGGTTCCGATGTCACTGACCGTGTCCACACCCTCGGCCTCCGGACGGGAGGGAGACGCGTGCGTCCCCGGTCGGGTCCCGGTCCTGACGATGGGAGTGGAGGAGGAATTCCTGCTCGTCGACCGCCGCAGCCGGGCCCCGGTGGGGCGCGGCCCGCGCGTCATAGGAGCCGCCGCGCGCACGCTCGGGCCACTGGTCCAGCCGGAGTTCTTCACCGCCCAGGTGGAGGTCTGCACCAGCCCCACCACGGACGCCGCGGCGCTCCGGTCGGAGCTGTCCGGGATCCGGGCCGAGGTGATCCGCGCCGCGGCCGCCGAGGAGTGCCTGCTGCTGGCCGCGGGACTTCCCGTCGTACCGCCCGAGCATCCGCTGACGGTCACGCCCGACGAGCGCTACCGCAGGATGGAGTCGCACTTCACCGGGGTCCTCGGCGACTACGACCAGGCGGTCTGCGGCTGCCACGTCCACATCGGGGTCGACTGCCGGGCCCAGGCCCTCGACCTCGCCAACCGGATGCGCCCCTGGCTGCCCGTGCTCCAGGCCCTCGCGGCCAACTCGCCCTTCGACCGGGGCCAGGACTCCGGCTACGCCAGCTGGCGCGCAGTGGAGCACGCCCGCTGGCCGACCGTCGGGCCCGCCCCCGTCCTCGACGAAGCCGGGTACGAACGCTGCGCCGAGGACCTCGTGCGCAGCGGCACGGTGCTCGACCGACGGATGATCTACTGGTACGCCCGCCCGTCCGAGCACGTGCCCACGCTGGAGATCCGCGTGGCCGACGTGAACGCCCGGATCGGCACGGTCGTCCTCCTGGCCGTCCTCGTACGGGGCCTGGCCGCCACCCTGCGCGCGGAGGCGGCCGAGGGGTCCCCGGCCCCCGAGCCGCATTCGGCGCGGCTCCGCGAAGCCCACCTGCTCGCGGCCGCCCACGGCCTGCACGGCGACGGCCTCGACCCGGTCGACGGAGCCCCGGTGCCCGCGTGGACCCTGATCGCCCGGCTCCGGGACCGGGTCGCCCCCGGACTCGCGGCGGCGGGCGACTCGGAGCGCGTCGACGCCCTGCTCGAGGAGGTCAGGACCGAAGGCACCGGAGCGGCCCGGCAGCGCGCCGCGTACCGGGGCCACGGAGGGCTCAGCCGGGTCGTGGACAGCCTCGTCGAGGCAGTGGCCGCGGGCTGATGCCCTGGCCACTGGCCGGCGGCTCGGCCCGAGAGAGCAGTTCGTGAACGGGCACGGGCGGACCCGACGCGGGCCGGGGACGCCGAAGCGTCCTGGGCGGTCGGCCGCACGGGTCACGGCAGGTGTTCGGGCCCTGAACCAGCGCGCCGTGCGGCCCCTGCCCGGACGGCGGGCATAGCGTCCCTACGCGGACCACCGCACCGTCCCCACCGCACCGTCTCCACCGAACCGGACCGGAGGAACCCCGTGCCGACAGCCGGAGAACCCACTCCACCGACCCGACAGGCCTCCGCCGCCCGGACGCACGGGCACCCGGTGCCGGCGCCGACGGGCAACTGGGCCGTCGGGATGCTCATGGCCACGACCCCCTGCTCGGCCCGCGACGCGCTGCGCGTCCTCGCGACGGCCGCGGACCTGGCCGACGTACCCGTCGCGGACCTGGCTGCCGCGATCACGGCCGCCTCGTGCGGCACCACTCTGCCCGCCCGCCTCGAACGCGCTCTGCGCCGGGCCGTGGAGGCCGCCCGGACCCGCGGAACGGCGGCCGGCCCCCGTGCTGCCGGGCTCGCGCCGAACCCCGCCCGGACCGAGGAGGTGCTGACCCGGCTGCGCGGCTGCCAGGCCCGGCTCGCCGCCTCGCCCCATGACCCCGCGGCCCTGCGGGCCATGGACGACACCGCGTACACCCTGTGCGTACTGATGGGCAGGGCCACCGCCCTCGAAGCCATCACCGCGGCGGAGGAACAGCTCGCCGCCACGGCTTAGCGGCCCCGCTCGGCCCCCGGGCGGTCCTTCGCGGTCCTAGTGCTGTGACCGGGAAGGTTTGCTGGGGGTGGGGGGGGGGGAGGGGAAAGGGAGGAAGATGAGGGGCCGCGAA
>NZ_JBHWMB010000103.1:18815-23437 GCF_042730015.1 Streptomyces sp. NPDC059957
GAGCCGTGGCCCTCCGCCTTGCGATGCACCGCACCGGACGCCGCGACCCGGCAAACCTTCCCGGCCACAGCACTAGGAGTCATCGGGCTCGTTGCTTGCCGTGTACCGGACGCGTGCCCACAGGGGCAGCACGAACCAGCACAGCACGTACCAGGCGAACACCCCGCCGACGAGCCATGTCGCGAGGGCGTTGCCGGTCGCGACCCTGAGCACGAGGAGCAGGGCGGAGGTGCTCGTGGCCAGGAGCAGCAGGAGGCCCGTGAAGGTCAGGCGCGCGGCCCACGCGACGGCCTCGGGCTTGATCCTGCGCCCCGAGACGAGACGGTGGAACGCCACGGGGCCGATCAGGGCGCCGGTCGCCAGGGATCCCAGGACCACCGTCACGACGTAGATCGTCTTCTCGGTCTGCGGGAGCCCCGAGAACACGGGGGCGAAGGCCACCGTCAGCAGGAACCCGAACAGGATCTGGACGCCCGTCTGGGCGACCCGGATCTCCTGGACGAGTTCTTGCCACTGCCGGTCCGCGCGTTCCTCCGGAGACTCGTCCCGGCCCGTCTGATCCGTCCCGTTCGTCATCCAGCGCCTCCCTCATAGGTCTCTCCCGGGATCGTCTGCCCCCGGACCCCGGCATCATGTTGCCCCGCGCTCGGGCCGCGCGTTCCGCGGCGCGCCTGCCACTCCTTCGACCGCCTCTCCGAAGGCGACCGGTCCGGGCGCGGTGCCGTCGCCGAAGGGGCGACCGTCAACGATCGCCAGCACGGTGATGCCCCGGTCGTGGCCGCGGTCACGCGCGAGGTGGGGGGCCTCCTCCAGCCGCTCGGTGCCGAGCACCGGGTCACGCCCGCCGGGATCCAGGTCGAAGGTCCAGCTGCGCTCGTCGTGCACCCCGGCACGGAGAAAGGGGCCGACGCCGGCCCGGGCCCGGCGGGAGGGGCTGGAGCCCGGGCGGCGCCGGCGGTCGGGAAGGCCGCCCGGCTACCGGGTCGGGGGCGCCGGCGAGGGTTCGGGCGTGGGCTCCGGATCCGGGAGGGGCGTCGGAACGGGCCTGGGTGTGTGCGGTGTGGTGGTCGGGTTCGTCATGATGACTCCGACTCGTCTCGGACGGGTGTGTTCACTACGGCGCCTGCCCGCTCCCGCCCGGCCCAATCCCGGATGCCGGTACGGGCCGGGGGGCGGGGCGGCGCCCCTGGGTCGAGGAGCGTTCCGCCTGGTCAGGCCGCCCTGCGCGAACCGCGTCCGGAAGCGGTCGCGGAGGCCGTGCCGGAGCCGCCGTCGGATCCGCTGCCGGAGGCTGCGAGCGCGTCGCGGAGTTCGTCGCGCGTCATGGCCGAGCGCCCGGGGATCTCCGCCGCCGCAGCCCTCTCGTAGAGCTCCGCCTTGGTCGGGCTCGCCGGGTCCGTCGCCTCGGGCGTCCCGGCGACACGCTTCTTCGCGTGCTTGCCGGGCTTCCCGGAGCCGCCGGCGCGCTCGACGCTGGCACGCAGCACCTCCGCGAGGTCGACCACGTTGGTCGACTCGGCCGCCGGCTCCGCCTTCTCCACGCTCTCGCCCGCCCGCTTCGCCTTGATCAGGGCGGCGACCTTCTCCCGGAACGTGTCGTGGAACTCCTCGGGTTTCCACTCCATGCTGAGCGCCTAGACCAACTGCTCGGCCATGCGCAGTTCCTTCGGTGCGGCCTTGGCCTTGCGCGGCAGGGAGGCGATCTCTTTGCGGGGATCGCGGATCTCGTCGGCCCAATGGAGCGTGTGGCAGGTGAGCAGACCGTTCTCCGCCTTCACGGCCACGAGGTATTCGTGGCTGCGCATCACGAATCTGGCGATCCCCGCCTTCTCCGCCTTGTCCAGGGCCTGCTCGACGAGGCTGTAGATCTTCCCGTACTCCTTGCCCTTCGGTGCCAGGTAGTACGTCGCGTCGAAGAAGATCGGATCGACTTCGGCCAGATCCACGAACCCCTCGATCTCGAGCGATCTGGACCGGCCCGGCGCGATCTCGTCCAGCTCCTCCGGTTCCACGAGCACGTACGCGTCACCGTCGTCGAAGCCCTTGACGATCTCCTCGAAGGGCACTTCCTTGCCGGTCCGCTCGTTGACCCGCTTGTTGCGGACCCGGTCCGAGGTGCCGCGCTGCAGCTGATGGAAGTGGATCGTGTGGCTTTCGGTCGCCGTGTACAGGCCCACGGGCAGGCTGACCAGGCCGAAGCTCAGCACACCCGCCCACACTGGTCGCGCCATGGCCACCACCACCGTTTCAGGTCATCGGTCTCCCGGTCGCGGCCCGGTCGGTTCGGCGGTCCGGCCGTGGGCGGTCGGCATGTTCATACGGCTCACCGTCCTCCCTCGCCCACGTCCGGCGCCTCCCCGGAGGGAGGGGCGGTACGCACACACGGGCCGGACCGGTCCCGTGGTGATCATTCCGGCGGAATCAGCTTCACACCCGTGTGGATGGTCTTGCCGCCCGGCCGGTGCCGGATCCGTACACCGCTGCCGAGCCGATGGACCAGGGCCCAGCCCCATCCGCCGCCGCCCTCCAGATCGGGCGCCCTCAGCCGCGGCTCCGCGTCGCTGTAGTCGGTGACGTCGATGGCGATCTCGTCGGGTTCCAGCTCGAGGTCGAGTACGCAGCCGTCCGCCGTGTGGCGGATCGCGTTGGTGACGAGTTCGCTGACGAGCAGCAAGGTCGTGTCCCTGACCTCCGGGGCTACGGGACGGCCGCCGCGCGAGGCGTCGTCGAAGAAGTGCCGGGTGAGGTCGCGGGCGGTTGCCGCCGCGGCCATGCCGTCAAGATCGCTGTGCCGTCTCAGATGGAGAGTCATCCCCGCACGCGGCCTCCGGTCTCGCTTCCCCGGACCCGACCGCCTGAATCGACTGACGGCCGTCCGGGAATGATGGGTGTTCCGGTGTTCCACATCGGGGCGCGTACCCACTCCGCGCGGGTTCACCACGTTCGGCGGCCGGACGATGTCCATGCCGCAGGCGCGGCCCCTCGGCAGCGCTCGTGTCGATGTCCGGCCGGAGCACCGGCCGTGGGTGGCCGTCTCCACGGCCTCACCGGCCGGGCGCGCCCGGGTCGGTCTCCCCGGCGTCGGCCCGCTCGACGCGTTCCGGGTCGGACGGTGGCGAGCTGGATCCGGTACCCGTCCGGGACGGAACTCCGGGCGGGCGCCCGTGCTCGTCGACCATGGCGCCCTCGTCGGGCAGCAGCTCGGGCCGACGGTCGGCCTGCTCGGGCCGACTGCGCTGGGCGTGGTCGGGTCGTGCCTGTTCCTCGCGTCCGATGCCCGGTCGCTGACGCTTGGCAGCGTGCCCACCGGATTGTCCGTGTTCGCTCATGGCTGCCTCCTTCGATACCCCGCCCCCTGCTGATCGCCTACCCCGCTCGGCCGCGGCCAGACAGGGCGACCACCCCTCCCGGCCCGGAATCCCGACCCGCGACGCGGGTCGGTGCCGTCCGGGACGGGGGCACCGCCGGTGCGGACGGCCGAGGCCCTGCGAGTGCCTCGAGCGGGGCACGCTGGACGGCTTCGACGAGCCGGCGGCTGTGGGCCCAGACCGCCGCGCGGGCACGCACCGGGGAGCAGCCGCTCCGCTGCGCGAGCACGGCGCCGAGGACCAGTCTGCGCGTGCCGCCGACGTTCTTGTACGCGGCCCACAGGACGTTGCCCCCGGCCGGGGTGCTGGTGCCCGTCTTCAGTCCGACGACGCCGTGCCGGCCGAGCAGCCGGTTGGTGGTGCACGCCTCGCCCCGGTCGCCGGGGAGGCGGACCGAGGGGGTGGCGACGATGGTGCGGAACACCTCGTCCCGCATGACCGTACGGGCAAGGACGAGGAGGTCGCAGGCCGTGCTGGTGTTCCCGGTGTCCATGCCGCAGGAGCCGGTGAAGGCCGTACGGGCCATGCCGAGGTCTGCGGCCGCCTCGTTCATCCGGCGCACGAAGGCCGCTTCGCAGCCGGCGGTCCAGCGGGCGAGGAGCCTGGCGATGTTGTTGCCCGAAGGGATCAGCAGGTAGGCGAGCAGCTGCCGCAGGGGGAACTCCTGTCCTTCCTCGACGGGTACCACCGATTCGGTCGTGGAGCCTGCCTCGCGGGCGGCGGCCCGGTCGACGCGCACCAGGGGCCCGGAGTCTCCCGGGCCGAGCGGGTGCTCGCGCAGGACCACGTAGGCGGTCATCACCTTGGTGAGGCTCGCGATCGGGACCGGGACCTGCTCGCCGACCGTGCCGAGGGTGCCGACCCCCTCCACCTCCACGCTCGCCTGACCCTCGTGGGGCCAGGGCAGCGCCGCTGTCGACACCGCGCGACGGGCGGCGGCGAAGGCGGCGTCACCGGCCCGGGCGGCCGCGAGCCGACCCCGCCCGGGCAATTCGGCGGACCGCCGGAGGAACGCGTGGACAGACATGACACTCCCGGATCGGGTTGCGGTGGGGATGGTGCCCCGCCGCGCCCGGAACGGTCCGGGCCCGGGCCGCTCGGCAGCGCGGAAGGGACACACCGGAGCATGGCCGCTCCACCCATCGGAACCCCGGCCGCTGTCCATCGGCGGGTGCTCCACCGTGTATCGGTTCCGCGGCTCTCCCTGCCGGTCTCGGGCGCATGGCCTTCGGCCCGGAACAGCGCGGCCCGCCG
>NZ_JBHWMB010000104.1:0-8615 GCF_042730015.1 Streptomyces sp. NPDC059957
CCCTCCGGGACCTTGCGCGCGGAAGAGGACCGCCCGCCACCATCTTGGGGCGGGGGGGGGCGGGCGGTCCTCGTCCGCGTACGGAGCTTCGTGCCCGGGGCTGGGCCGTCTCTTGCGGAGACGACCTAGCGCAGTCCGGTGGAGCGGCGCAGGGCGGCCTGGATCAGGCGGTCCACCAGCTCCGGGTACTCGATGCCCGACTCCTGCCACATGCGCGGGTACATGGAGATCGGCGTGAAGCCCGGCATGGTGTTGATCTCGTTGATGACGAAGGTGCCGTCCTCGGTGAGGAAGAAGTCGGCGCGCACCAGGCCCTCGCAGGACGCGGCGTCGAAGGCCTCGATCGCGAGCTTCTGGACTTCGGCGGTCTGCTCCGGGGTGAGCGGGGCGGGCACGAGTCCGGAGGCGGAGTCGATGTACTTGGCCTCGAAGTCGTAGAAGTCGTGGCTGGAGACCGGCGGGATCTCGGCGGGCACGCTCGCGCGCGGGCCGTCCTCGAACTCCAGGACCCCGCACTCGATCTCGCGGCCGCGCAGCAGCGCCTCCACGATGATCTTCGGGTCGTGGCGGCGGGCCTCGCGGATCGCGGCGTCCAGTCCGGCGGGCTCGTCGACCTTGGTGATGCCGATCGAGGATCCGGCGCGGGCGGGCTTGATGAACAGCGGCCAGCCGTGCTCGCCGGCGAACTCCGCGATGCGCGCGAGGGCGCCCTCCCGGTCGTTCTCCCACTCGCGGGGGCGGATGGTCACGTACGGGCCGACGTTCAGCCCGAAGGACGTGAAGACCCGCTTCATGTAGTCCTTGTCCTGGCCGACGGCCGAGGCGAGGACGCCCGAGCCGACATACGGGATGCCGGAGAGCTCCAGGAGGCCCTGGAGGGTGCCGTCCTCGCCGTACGGGCCGTGCAGGACGGGGAAGACCACGTCGACCTCGCCCAGCGCCTTGGGGACGGCGCCCGGCTCGGTGTAGACGACCTCGCGGCTGGCGGGGTCGACGGAGAGCACGACGGCGCCGTCCTCGGATTCGGCGAGCTGCCCCACGTTGGGGAGCTCACCGCCGGAGATGGCCATCCGGGCGGGCTCGTCGGCGGTCAGCGCCCACCGGCCGTCCGTGGTGATGCCGATGGGCAGCACCTCGTACTTGGAGCGGTCGATGGAGCGCAGGACGGCGCCCGCGGTGACGACCGAAATGGCGTGTTCCGAGCTGCGGCCGCCGAACACGACGGCCACGCGGGGCTTGCGGCCCTGCTGCTCAGGGGTCTGGGGGAGGTTCTCGCTGCTCATATCGCCACGAGGGTACCCGCTCACGCGTCCGGAAAGCAGTCAGCGCCGTTCCGGTTTGGCGCTGCGTCCCATGAGTTCCTTGAGCGCGACCAGGGTGGGCTTGCCGTGGTGGACGATGTCGACGACCGTGTCGGTGATCGGCATGTCCACTCCGTGGCGGCGGGCCAGATCGGCCACGGACTGGCAGGACTTGACGCCCTCGGCGGTCTGCTTGGTGACCGCGATGGTCTCCTCCAGGGTCATCCCGCGGCCGAGGTTGGTGCCGAAGGTGTGGTTCCGGGAGAGCGGCGAGGAGCAGGTGGCGACGAGGTCGCCGAGGCCCGCGAGGCCGGAGAAGGTGAGCGGGTCGGCGCCCATCGCCAGGCCCAGGCGGGTGGCTTCGGCGAGGCCGCGGGTGATGAGCGAGCCCTTGGTGTTGTCGCCGAGCCCCATGCCGTCGGCGATGCCGACGGCGAGGCCGATGACGTTCTTGACGGCGCCGCCGAGCTCGCAGCCGATGACGTCGGTGCTCGTGTACGGGCGGAAGTACGGGGTGTGGCAGGCGGCCTGGAGGCGCTGGGCGACGGCTTCGTCGGTACAGGCGACCACGGAGGCGGCGGGCTGCCGGGCGGCGATCTCACGGGCCAGGTTGGGGCCGGTGACGACGGCGACGCGGTCGGCGGGGACCTTGGCCACCTCTTCGATGACCTCGCTCATCCGCTTGGCCGTGCCGAGTTCTACGCCCTTCATCAGGGAGACGAGCACGGTCTCGGGGGCCAGCAGCGGGGCCCAGGCGGCGAGGTTGCCGCGCAGGGTCTGCGAGGGCACGGCGAGGACCGTGAAGTCGGCGCCGGCCGCGGCCTCGGCCGGGTCGCTCGTGGCGCGGATGTTCGCGGGGAGTTCGATGTCGGGGAAGTAGTCCGGGTTGGTCCGGGTGCCGTTGATGGCGTCGACGAGCTCTTGGCGGCGGCCCCACAGGACCACCTCGCAGCCGGCGTCGGCGAGGACCATGGCGAAGGCCGTGCCCCAGGAGCCGGTTCCGAATACGGCTGCCTTCACGGGACGTGTCACTTGTTGCCCTCCCCTGCGGCCTTGCGCCGCTGCTGCGCCCTGGCGCCTCGATGGTCGTACGGCTGCGCGGGCGCACTCTCGCCCCGCAGTTCCTCCAGCAGCCCGGTGATGGCCGCCATGATGACTTCGGTGGCCTCCCTGAGCACATCCGGGGTGGGTTCCCGGTCGTAGTACGCGGAGAGGTCCACGGGCGGCCCGGCGAGCACCTGGAGGGTCTTGCGCGGGAACAGGCTGACCTTGTTCTCCTTGGCGTAGGGCGGCATCGCGAGATTCGCGCCCCACTGGGCCACCGGAATGACGGGAGCCCTGGTCATCAGGGCCACGCGGGCGGCGCCGGTCTTGCCGGCCATCGGCCACATGTCCGGGTCCCGGGTGAGGGTGCCTTCCGGGTAAAAGGCCACGCATTCACCGCGCTCGATCGCGTCCACGGCGGCCCGGAATGCGTCCAGGGCGTTGGTGGACTCCCGGTAGACGGGGATCTGGCCGGAGCCGCGCAGGATCGCTCCGACAATGGGGACCTCGAAGAGGGCCGCCTTGCCGAGCAATCGGGGCACCCGGCCGGTGTTGTACTGGAAGTGCGCGTAGGACAGCGGGTCCAGATACGAGTTGTGATTGACGGCGGTGATAAATCCGCCCTCGGTCGGAATGTGTTCCATTCCCCGCCAGTCCCGCCTGAAGAGCACTACCAGCGGCGGTTTCGCGATGGCCGCCGCAAGGCGGTACCAGAAGCCGATTCTGCGGCGGGACACTCGGACACCTTCCTCTAGGACCGGTGCGCGGCTTGGGCACCCCGGGGACGGACAAGTGTGGCCCCGGGTCCGGTCTCTGTCGAGAACACCGTACGCCCCGGACACCCGGACCAGACCCCGGGTCGACCGGCATGAGGTGACAATGGGGCTCCGCATGACCTGGCCATGACCCGCACATGGCCTGAGCGGCGCGCGAGCGTGCCGGAGGGAAGGGGTCCGTCACGAACGCCGTCTGGAGTCTGGTGGTCCCCCTGAAGCCGCTCGCGGTGGCCAAGAGCCGCCTCGCGGCGGCCGTGGGGGCGTCCCGGCCGGGGCTCGCCCTGGCGTTCGCGCTGGACACCGTGGCGGGGGCGCTGGCCTGCGCGGCGGTCGCGGATGTGGTGGTCGTCACGGACGACCCGGCGGCCGGGGCGGAACTGGCACGGCTCGGGGCCCGGATCGTGCCGGACTCCCCGGCGGCGGGGCTCAACGCGGCGCTGGCCCACGGGGCGCGGGCGATACGGGCGGGCAGGCCCGGGGCGGCGGTGGCCGCCATGAACGCGGATCTGCCGGCACTGCGGCCACCCGAATTGCTACGCGTGCTCGAAACCGCTTCGGTATTTCCCAGGGCATTTCTGGCGGATGCGGCGGGAATCGGGACGACCCTGCTTTCCGCTGCTCCGGACGTGGAATTGGCGCCCTCGTTCGGCGGCCCCTCACGGGCCCGGCATTCGGCCTCGGGCGCGGTGGAAATGGCCCTCTCCGGCGTGGAGAGCATCCGCCGGGACGTGGACACGGGGGCGGATCTGCGTACGGCCCTGGCCCTCGGCGTGGGGCGTCATACGGCCCGATACAGTGCCCGTATGCAGGCGACCGCGTACACGTACGACTCCCAGACCCGCAGCGGCAGTGTGCTGCTGGACGACGGCACCCCGGTGCCCTTCGAGGCCCCGGCGTTCGACGCGGGCGGCCTGCGGCTGCTGCGTCCCGGGCAGCGGGTCCGGATCGAGACGGACGGCGAGGGCACGGGCCTGCGGATCACCCTGGTCACCCTGCAGACCTTCTGACCCCGGGCGTTACGGCCCACCGGAACCGCCGGAACCGCCGGATCTGTCGGCCGCATCGGATCTGCCGACGCACCGCGGGCCGGTTTCCCCGCCGTGGGGAAACCGGCCCGGCGTGTGTGACTCCTTGCCCTACTTGGTCTTGCGGGCGGTGGTCTTCTTCGCGGTGGCCTTGCGCGTCGCCGTCTTCTTGGCGGGCGCCTTCGTCGCGGCGGTGGCCTTCTTGGCCGCCGGGGCGGTCTTCTTCGCGGTGGCGGTGGTCTTCTTCGCCGTCGCCGCGGCCTTCTTGACCGTGGCCTTCTTGGCCGCGGGGGCGGCCTTCTTCGCCACGGCGGTCTTGGCGACCGTCTTCTTGGCGGTGGCGGTGACCTTCTTGGCCGTGGCCTTCTTCGCGACCGTGGTCTTGGCCGCGGCAGCCGCCTTCTTGGCGGGTGCGGCCTTCTTCGCGGCGGCCTTCTTGACCGTCGCCGAAGCGCCACCGGTGAGGCTGCCCTTGGGCGCCTTCTTCACCGAGACCTCGCCGCCCTTGGGCAGCTTCTTGGTGCCGCTGACCAGGTCCTTGAAGCCCTGGCCCGCGCGGAAGCGGGGAACCGAGGTCTTCTTGACCCGGACGCGCTCACCCGTCTGGGGGTTGCGGGCGTAGCGGGCCGGACGGTCGACCTTCTCGAACGAGCCGAAGCCCGTGACCGAGACCCGGTCGCCTCCGACGGTCGCGCGGACGATGGCGTCCAGTACCGCGTCGACGGCGTCCGCGGCCTGCTGACGGCCGCCCAGCTTGTCGGCAATCGCTTCTACGAGCTGCGCCTTGTTCAACGTCTTCCCCTTCGGAGACTTCGCCAGAACGAATGTGTTCAAGCTTATTTCGCACGTTAGGCGGATATATACCGCAAATCAAACACGAAACGGGCTTATCACCCTAGTGCCGCAACGTTGTAGGCCGTTACGGAGTTCCTTCGCATCAGTCGCCTTCAGGGAATCGACCCTCGTCGAGGTCCTTCATCAACCTGTCCAGGCGTCTTGCCGCGTCGGCGAGATCATGCTTCGCCACGGCCGTGACGACCAACAGCTTCCGGGACAGCGCCATCCTTACGCCCTCCGGGACTTGCAGCGTGCGCACCCTTGTGTGTGCTTCTTTCAATCGGTCGGCGACAAGTCCGTAGAGCTCAAGTTGACTGTCGCGTTCCATGCACAGATTGTGCCATCTGGGGCGAGTTGTCGCCTCACGGGGCCTCAACACACGACTGTGCCCCCTGCCGGATGGCAGGGGGCACAGTGTTGCCTATGTGATCACCCTAAGGCGAATAAGCGCTGATCAGGCTGGAATCACGCCTGAATCGTGCGGGGCTTGAAGGCCGGCCGGACGCTTTCGTAGGTGGCGATGTCGGCTTCGTTCTGAAGGGTGAGGGAGATGTCGTCCAGCCCCTCCAGGAGCCGCCAGCGGGCGTTGTCGTCGAGTTCGAACTCCGCTACGACGCCCTCGGCTCGGACCTGGCGGTCGACCAGGTCGACCGTGATCTCGGCGGTGGGGTCGGCCTCGGTCAGCTTCCACAGCTGCTCGACGGTCTCCTGCGGCAGAACCACGGTCAGCAGACCGTTCTTCAGCGAGTTGCCGCGGAAGATGTCGGCGAAGCGGGAGGAGATGACCGTCTTGAAGCCGAAGTTCTGCAGGGCCCAGACGGCGTGCTCGCGCGAGGAACCGGTGCCGAAGTCGGGACCGGCGACCAGGACGGTCGCGCCGGCGCGCTCGGGACGGTTGGTGATGAACTCCGGGTCCTTGCGCCAGGCCTCGAAGAGCCCGTCCTCGAAACCGTCGCGGGTGATCTTCTTCAGCCAGTGGGCCGGGATGATCTGGTCGGTGTCGACGTTGCTGCGGCGCAGCGGGACGGCCCGGCCGGTGTGGGTGGTGAAGGCTTCCATCGTTCTCAGACTCCGGCGGTCGCGGTGGCGTCGGACAGGTCGGCGGGCGAGGCCAGGTGGCCCAGCACCGCGGTGGCGGCGGCCACCTGCGGGGAGACCAGGTGGGTGCGCCCGCCCTTGCCCTGCCGGCCCTCGAAGTTGCGGTTGGAGGTGGACGCGGAGCGCTCGCCGGGGGCCAGTTGGTCGGGGTTCATGCCCAGACACATCGAGCAGCCCGCGTGCCGCCATTCGGCGCCGGCCTCCTTGAAGACCTTGTCCAGGCCCTCCGACACGGCCTGCAGGGCGACGCGGACCGAGCCCGGGACGACCAGCATCCGTACGCCTTCGGCGACTTTGCGGCCCTCGATGATCCCGGCGACGGCGCGCAGGTCCTCGATGCGGCCGTTGGTGCAGGAACCTACGAAGACGGTGTCGACCTTGATGTCGCGCAGCGGCTGTCCGGCGGTCAACCCCATGTACTCCAGGGCCTTTTCGGCGGCGTTGCGCTCCGAAGCGTCCTCGTACGAAGCAGGGTCGGGGACGTTGGCCGACAGGGGCGCGCCCTGGCCGGGGTTGGTGCCCCAGGTGACGAACGGCGACAGCGTGGTGCCGTCGATGACCACCTCGGCGTCGAAGACGGCGTCGTCGTCGGTCCGCAGGGTCTTCCAGTACGCGACCGCCGCGTCCCAGTCCTCGCCCACGGGGGCGTGGTCGCGGCCCTCGAGGTAGTCGAAGGTGGTCTGGTCGGGGGCGATCATGCCCGCGCGGGCGCCGGCCTCGATCGACATGTTGCAGATGGTCATGCGGGCTTCCATCGAGAGCTGCTCGATGGCCTCGCCGCGGTACTCCAGGATGTAGCCCTGGCCGCCGCCGGTGCCGATCTTGGCGATGATCGCCAGGATCAGGTCCTTGGCGGTGACGCCGTCGGCCAGCGCGCCGGTGACGGTGATCGCCATCGTCTTGGGGCGGGCCAGCGGCAGCGTCTGGGTCGCCAGCACGTGCTCGACCTGGCTGGTGCCGATGCCGAACGCCAGCGCGCCGAAGGCGCCGTGCGTGGAGGTGTGCGAGTCGCCGCAGACCACGGTGGTGCCCGGCTGGGTCAGACCCAGCTGCGGTCCCACGACGTGGACGACCCCCTGCTCGACGTCGCCCAGCGAGTGCAGGCGTACGCCGAACTCGGCGCAGTTCGACCGGAGCGTCTCCAGCTGGGCCCGGGAGACCGGGTCCGCGATCGGCTTGTCGATGTCGATGGTGGGGGTGTTGTGGTCCTCGGTCGCGATGGTGAGGTCCAGGCGCCGGACCTTGCGGCCGGCCTGCCGCAGGCCCTCGAAGGCCTGGGGGCTGGTCACCTCGTGCAGCAGGTGCAGATCGATGAAGAGGAGATCGGGCTCGCCCTCGGCGCGCCGGACGACATGGTCGTCCCAGACCTTCTCCGCGAGTGTCCTACCCATCGCTTTCCCTCCGGCCGGCCGGTTGTGCCGGCGCTTGATAGAGATCTCGTGCGCCTGATCGTCCGTACCCCACGTCCCGGACGACGGCTCGGACCCAGTGGTTCGTGGACCCGCACATACAGACTCGCTGGTTCTTGGAAAAATTGAACTTGCGTTTCACAGTGTGAGACGCGAATATCGTTTCATGGACAACTCTAGCGGCGTCGGCGTTCTCGACAAGGCAGCTCTGGTATTGAGCGCACTGGAGTCCGGTCCGGCCACCCTCGCCGGGCTGGTCGCGGCGACAGGGCTCGCACGACCCACGGCACATCGCCTTGCCGTGGCTTTGGAACACCACCGGATGGTGGCGAGGGACATGCAGGGACGGTTCATCCTCGGACCGCGGCTGGCGGAGCTCGCCGCCGCGGCCGGCGAGGACCGCCTGCTGGCCACGGCCGGACCGGTGCTCACCCACCTCCGGGACGTTACGGGCGAGAGCGCGCAGCTCTACCGGCGTCAGGGCGACATGCGCATCTGCGTGGCGGCCGCGGAGCGGCTGTCGGGCCTGCGGGACACCGTCCCGGTGGGCTCCACGCTCCCGATGAAGGCCGGCTCGGCCGCGCAGATCCTGATGGCCTGGGAGGAGCCCGAGCGGCTCCACCGCGGCCTGCAGGGCGCGCGGTTCACGGCGACGGCGCTCTCGGGCGTACGGCGTCGCGGCTGGGCGCAGTCGATCGGCGAGCGGGAGCCCGGCGTGGCCTCCGTGTCGGCGCCGGTGCGCGGGCCGTCGAACCGCGTGGTGGCCTCCGTATCGGTCTCCGGGCCGATCGAGCGACTGACCCGCCACCCGGGGCGCATGCACGCCCAGGCCGTCATCGACGCGGCCGCCCGCCTGACCGAGGCCCTGCGCCGCTCCAGCTGAGCACCTCCCCGGTCGCAGGACCGCCACCACCACTCCCCCGGGCCCGGGGGCGCGTGAGACGCCGCACACGTCCGCACACGCGCCGCCGGGCCCGTACTCACTTCGTCCGCGCCCGTCCGGAAACAGCGAAGAGGGCCCCCGCGAGGGACGCGGAGGGGGCCTTCTTTTTGTTCCCCCCACCCAATTCTCACCCGCACTCCCCCCCTTGGGGGGAGGCGTTTTCGGCCGCTCCCCCACGAGGG
>NZ_JBHWMB010000104.1:8625-19956 GCF_042730015.1 Streptomyces sp. NPDC059957
CTCCCGCGCCCGTCAGAAAAAAGCGGGGGGGCCCTCCTCGATAAATGCGGAGGCCCTCTTCTGTGCGTACCCCCGACCGGATTCGAACCGGCGCTACCGCCTTGAGAGGGCGGCGTGCTAGGCCGCTACACAACGGGGGCTAGCTGTTACTGCGGTACTGCGCTGGGCTACCAGGACTCGAACCTAGAATAAGAGAACCAGAAACTCTCGTGTTGCCAATTACACTATAGCCCACAGGTCTAGACCAGCTAGACACCGTACCCCCGACCGGATTCGAACCGGCGCTACCGCCTTGAGAGGGCGGCGTGCTAGGCCGCTACACAACGGGGGCCCTAGCGATCCTGCATCAAAAAATCCGGGTGCGACCCTGGAAATCTCACGGGAAGGATCTGTACCCCCGACCGGATTCGAACCGGCGCTACCGCCTTGAGAGGGCGGCGTGCTAGGCCGCTACACAACGGGGGCAAGCACTGCGTCACTACTGAACTGCGCTGGGCTACCAGGACTCGAACCTAGAATAAGAGAACCAGAAACTCTCGTGTTGCCAATTACACTATAGCCCACCAAAACGCAAGACCCTGAGGGACTTTCGTTCGGTTAGCGCCTCCGGCCCGGTCTTTCGGCCCGAGCGGGCGGCGCAGAAAGAACATTACCGGATGGCTGACCGTGCTCCAAAACGGGTATCCCCGGCCAGCACCTGCGGGAGCCGGTCGAGTCCGGCGATCCGGTGCACGCCCTCGGGGCCGGGGCCGCGCGATCCGTCCCGGTCGAGCCACACGGCCGTCAGCCCGGCGTCACGGGCGCCGCGCGCGTCGATCTCCGGCTGGTCTCCCACGTAGACCACTTCCCCCGGCTCCAGCCCCATCTCGGCGCACGCGGCGAGGAAGGCCCCGGCCTCGGGCTTGCTGACGCCCAGCTCCACGGCGCACACCAGGACCTCGAAGCGGTCGCGCAGGCCGAGGTGGCGCAGCTTGGGGTCCTGGTTGACCACGGAGGAGTTGGAGAGCACCCCGTGCCGGTAGCCGCCGGCCAGGGCGTCCAGTACGGGCACCACGTCGGGGAAGATCTCCCAGGCGGCCGTGTAGTGCTCCACGTACCGCCCGAACCAGTCGTCGGCCCCGGCGTCGCTCATCGCGGGCTCACCGAGGAACTCCCGCACCCGGTCCCGGCGCTGTCCCTGGAAGGTGCCCTCCCCGGCCGCGAACCGCTCCCAGTGCCGGTCGGTGATCCGCCGCCACAGCGCGAGCGCCTCGCGCGCGGTCCCGTACCGCGCCGCGAGCCCCTCGGCGGCCAGGTGCGCCGCGAGCCCGGCCCGGTCGGCCCCGGTGTAGTCGAAAAGGGTGTCGTCGATGTCCCAGAGCACCGCACGGATCGCCATACGGGCGACCCTACGCGGAACGCCTCAGGGGCGGCAGCCGTTCGCTGATGTAGCGGTCGGCTGCCGCCCCTGAGGGACGGGCGGGGTGTTGCTTACGCGGCGCTGAGCTTGGCCAGGGTCGCGTCGATGCGGGACAGGGAGCGGTCCTTGCCCAGGATCTCGAGGGACTCGAAGAGCGGGAGTCCGATCGTGCGGCCGGTGACGGCGACGCGGACCGGGGCCTGGGCCTTGCCGAGCTTGAGGCCGTGGGCCTCGCCGGCGGTGAGGACCGCCTGCTTGAGCGACTCGGGGTCCGACCAGTCCGCGGCGGCGAGGTTCTCGCGGGCCGTGGTGAGCAGGGCCGCCGGGTCGCCCTTCATCGCCTTGTCCCACGAGGCCTGGTCCTCGACCGGCTCCTTCAGGAACAGGAAGTCGACGTTGGCCGTGATGTCGGACAGGACCGTGACGCGGGTCTGGGCGTAGGGCGCGATGCGCTCCCAGGCGGCGTCGTCGAAGTCCTCGGGCGCCCAGTTGGCGTGCGGGGCCTGGAGCCACGGGGCGCAGCGGTCCGCGAAGGCCTTCGGGTCGAGCAGGCGGATGTGGTCCGCGTTGATCGACTCGGCCTTCTTGAGGTCGAAGCGTGCCGGGTTGGCGTTGACGTCCGGGATGTCGAACTTCTCCACCATCTCCTCGATCGAGAAGATGTCCTGGTCCTTGGAGAAGGACCAGCCGAGCAGCGAGAGGTAGTTCAGCAGGCCCTCGGGGAGGAAGCCGCGCTCGCGGTACAGGTTGAGCGAGGCCTCGGGGTCGCGCTTGGAGAGCTTCTTGTTGCCCTCGCCCATCACGTACGGCAGGTGGCCGAAGGCCGGTACGGCCTTGGCGATGCCGAGCTCGATCAGGGCCCCGTAGAGCGCGATCTGGCGCGGGGTGGAGGACAGCAGGTCCTCGCCGCGCAGGACGTGGGTGATCTCCATCAGCGCGTCGTCGACCGGGTTGACGAGCGTGTAGAGGGGGGCGCCGTTGGCCCGGACGATGCCGAAGTCCGGCACGTTGTCCGGGGTGAAGGTCAGCTCGCCGCGGACCAGGTCCGTGAAGGTGATCGGACCGTCGGGCATCCGGAAGCGGACGATCGAGGTGCGGCCCTCGGCCTCGTACGCGGCCTTCTGCTCCGCGGAGAGGTCGCGGCACTGGCCGTCGTAGCCGGAGGGCTTGCCGGCGGCGCGGGCGGCGTCGCGGCGGGCGTCCAGCTCCTCGGTGGTGCAGTAGCAGTGGTAGGCGTAGCCGCCGTCCTGGAGCTTCTGCGCGACGTCCTTGTAGATGTCCATGCGCTCGGACTGGCGGTACGGGGCGTGCGGGCCGCCGACCTCGGGGCCCTCGTCCCAGGTGAAGCCGAGCCAGCGCAGCGAGTCGAGCAGCTGGCCGTAGGACTCCTCGGAGTCGCGGGCCGCGTCGGTGTCCTCGATGCGGAAGACGAACGTACCGCCGTGGTGGCGGGCGAACGCCCAGTTGAAGAGGGCCGTGCGGACCAGACCCACGTGGGGGTTGCCGGTCGGGGACGGACAGAAACGTACACGGGGGGTCGCGTTAGCCACGCTTGATCACCTTGTTGGTGAGAGTGCCGATGCCTTCGATGGTGACGGCGACCTCGTCGCCGACGTTCAGGGGGCCGACTCCGGCCGGGGTCCCCGTGAGGATGACGTCGCCCGGGAGCAGCGTCATGGCCTCGCTGATGTGCACGATCAGGTCCTCGATGGAGCGGATCATCTGGCTGGTGCGGCCGAGCTGGCGCTGTTCGCCGTTGACGGTGCACTGGATGGCCAGGTCGCTCGGGTCGAGATCGGTCTCGATCCAGGGGCCGAGGGGGCAGGAGCTGTCGAAGCCCTTGGCGCGGGCCCACTGCTTCTCGCGCTGCTGGACGTCGCGCGCGGTGACGTCGTTGGCGCAGGTGTAGCCGAGGATGACGTCCTTGACGCGCTCGCGCGGGACCTCGCGGCACATGCGGCCGATGACCACGGCGAGCTCCGCCTCGTGGTGGAGGTCCTGGGAGAAGGACGGGTACGCGATCGGGTCGCCCGGGCCGACCACCGAGGTGGAGGGCTTGAAGAAGGTGATCGGGACGTCCGGGACCTCGTTGCCGAGCTCCGCCGCGTGCTCCGCGTAGTTGCGGCCGATGGCCACGACCTTGTTCGGGAGCACGGGCGGCAGCAGTCGGACCTTGCTCAGCGGGACCTTCGTGCCCGAGAGCTCGAAGTCCGCGAACGGGATGCCCTTGATGATGTCGAGGACGAGCTCACCTTCGGACGCCGCGAGGGCAGTGCTGCCCTCGACCGCGCCGAACGCGACATTGCCGTCGATCGAGAACCTGGCGATGCGCACGTGTTGCGTCTGCCCCTCTGTATTTCCGCTGGCTGGAGTCTGCGGGCTCCAGGCTAACGCGGTGGGGGCCGACGCCTCGCGCGGCTTTCTGCCGGGGTGGGGATGTCGACTACGGCGCGGCGGTGGCGACCGGCGCGTCCATGAGGATGGTGCGGCGCGGGTTCGCGGTCTGGGTCGGCAGCTCGACGGTGTGCTCCGGGACCGGCACGGCCTGCAGCTCCTCGGCGTCCTTGAGGTGCGCGAGGGTGGTGCGGCGCGGGTTGGCTATGTTGCGGAACATCATCGTCGTCTTCATCGGAGTGGGAAGCCCTCGGCTCACTAGGTCGGATGGTGGCGGCGGGTGCCGCCGGGATGCCTTCAAAGTGCCACTTGTCGCTCGCGGCAACCCTGTAAAGCTCAAGGCTAAACATCTGAATCCCCCGCCGAACCGGGAAGTAATGGCCACGGCTATGTGAGTTTGCTCACCAGCGGCCAGGCATTACGGGCATAACGGGCAGTCAATCCCACCCCGCAAAACGGGCATTGCGCCACTGAATGCGTCATTCCGCTCCCGATCATCGCGACTGGGACAGCATGTCAGGCGCGGAGTTTGGGCGGCGTAAGTCCGATTCCGTACGAATTGGCACGCACGACGGGTAGTGCACGCGTCACCAGACGTGACCGACTGTCCAGGGCGGGACTCGCACCTTGTTGGAGATCCGCCTCTGTGCTGGAATTCGCGGGACCGCCGCGGGAATCAGCCGGCGCGCAGGTGGCGCGAGACAGCGCCGAGCGCGGCGGCAACGGAGAGGGAGACGCGCCGGTCACCGACGACCACCATGGGGCGCATTGCCCCACGACTCGACACCGTCCCACCGGTCGCCCGGCGGGACGCCTGGTCCAGAGGTTGCGACGCTAGTGCAGGGACGATTCAAGAGGGATGACAAGGGGTCTCCCCAGGCCCGTCAGGGCCGTGGGGAAGCCGCGCCGGAGCAGGACCCGCGCGGCGGGACCGACCGTGGCTCCTCGCCCCAGCACGCCCAGAACCGCGGGCCGGCTGTCGAGAGCGGGGGCCCCGACGGCTCCGCCGCGGTGAAGCCCAAGGGCCGCGCCAAGCCCAAGGGCGGCTCCAAGGCCGACGACGAGTCGGGCAGCCGCGACGTCGCGATACCCCAGACCTCCCGTGGGTCCGGCTCCCGCCTCGCCATGCAGAACTGGCGCATCAGTACGCGACTGGTGTCGCTGCTGACCCTGCCTGTCGTCGCCGCCACCACCCTCGGTGGCTTCCGCATCAACGACTCGCTCAACGACATCGCGCAGCTGGAGCACATGCAGCTGCTGACGACGATGACCCGGCAGGCCACCAACCTGGCCGCCCAGCTCCAGGCCGAGCGTGACAACTCCGCCGGTCCGCTGTCCGTCGACAAGTCGGGCAAGCCCAACACCCTGGTCAAGGGTGTCCGCGACTCGACCGACTCCGCCGTCAGGGCCTTCGTCGCCGCGACCGACAAGGTCGATGTCGCCGAGGGCAACGACGAGACGCTCAGGTCGATCCGCAACAGCATCCTGCAGATCGCACACGGGCTGAACAACCTCGAAGAGATCCGCAAGACCGCCTACCAGAACGGCGCCCAGCAGACCGTCACCGAGTACAACTCGCTGGTCGTCTCGCTGCTCTCGCTCTCCCAGGAGATGGCGCAGGCCACCTCGAACCCCGAGATGATCAAGCGCACCCGCGCCCTGGCCGCGTTCTCCTCCGCCAAGGAGTACGCCTCCATCCAGCGCGCGATCATCGCCGCCGCACTCCCGGCCGACACCTCGAAGCCGGGCAGCATCAGCGAGAACGACCGGCTCTACGCCCGCTCCGCGCAGAACAGCGAAGAGCAGGCGCAGAAGACCTTCGAACTCGCCTACCAGGGCAAGCCCGAGGAGCTCCTCGCCTCGCTCGGCGACGGCAACCAGGAGATCGGTACCGCCGACGGCTACGCGCGCCGCGTCCTCGGAAACCAGGGCCAGTTCGCCAAGGAGCAGAAGCGGTCCTGGATGGACTGGTACGACGCGGACGACGTCAAGCTCCAGGCCATGAGAACCATCGAGATCACCCTGCTCGAGGACATGGAGCAGAAGGCCCGCGAGCTCAAGAACGAGTCGCAGCGCGACGCGCTCATCAACGGTGCGCTGATCCTCCTCGTCCTCGGTGTCTCCCTCGTCGGCGCCTTCGTCATGGCCCGCTCGATGATCCGCTCCCTGCGCCGCCTCCAGGACACCGCGACCCGCGTCGCCCAGGACCGGCTGCCCGAGCTCGTCAAGCAGCTGTCCGAGTCCGACCCGCAGGACGTGGACACGACGGTGGAGTCCGTCGGTCTGCACACCCGCGACGAGATCGGCCAGGTGGCCGCGGCCTTCGACGACGTGCACCGTGAGGCCGTCCGCCTCGCCGCCGAGCAGGCCCTCCTGCGAGGCAACGTCAACGCGATGTTCACCAACCTCTCGCGCCGTTCGCAGGGCCTCATCCAGCGCCAGCTCTCGCTCATCTCCGAGCTGGAGTCGCGCGAGGCCGACCCGGACCAGCTCTCCTCGCTCTTCAAGCTCGACCACCTCGCGACCCGCATGCGCCGTAACGGCGAAAACCTCCTCGTCCTCGCGGGCGAGGAGCCGGGCCGCCGGTGGACGCGCCCCGTCCCGCTCGTCGACGTGCTCCGTGCCGCGGCGTCCGAGGTGGAGCAGTACGAGCGCATCGAACTCTCGTCGGTGCCCGGCACCGACGTCGCCGGCCGCGTCGTCAACGACCTCGTGCACCTGCTCGCCGAGCTGCTGGAGAACGCCACCTCGTTCTCCTCCCCGCAGACCAAGGTCAAGGTCACCGGGCACGCGCTGCCCGACGGCCGCGTGCTCGTCGAGATCCACGACACCGGTATCGGCCTCTCCCCCGAGGACCTCGCCGCGATCAACGAGCGACTCGCGTCGCCGCCGACCGTGGACGTCTCCGTCTCCCGCCGCATGGGCCTGTTCGTGGTCGGCCGCCTGTCCCTGCGACACGGCATCCGCATCCAGCTCCGCCCCTCCGACTCGGGCGGTACGACGGCCCTCGTCATGCTGCCGGTGGACGTGGCCCAGGGCGGCAAGAAGCCGGCCCCGATGCCCGGCCAGGGCGGTCAGGGCTCCCCCGGCGCCCCCGGTCAGGGCGGTCCCGGCGGCCAGGCGCAGGGCTCGATACCCGCTCCCGGCGCGCGTCCCCCCGTGGGCGCCGCCCCGCAGCGCGGCCAGGTTTCCGCCGGCAACCAGCGCGCGGCCCTGCCGGGCCGTGACGGTGGCCCCGGCGGTCAGCCCCAGGGCCCCGGCCCGCAGGGCGGACGGCCCCAGCAGCAGGGCCCCGGCGGCCAGACCCAGAGCGCCTTCGGTTCGGGTGCTCCGCTGCCCGGCCGCGGTCCGGTCTCCGGTCCCGGCGGCCCGGGCGGCTTCGGCGGTCCGCAGGCCCGTCCGGCCGGCGCCCCCACGGCGTCCGGTCCCGGCGGCTTCCCGCAGGGCAACGGCTTCGAGCGCCCTCAGCAGCCCCAGCAGCAGGCTCCGTTCCAGCCCCAGCAGCAGGCCCCGCAGCAGCAGGTCCAGGGTCAGCAGCAGACCGGCGGCCCGGTCGCCCGCGGTCCCCGGCCGCAGCTTCCGCCGCGCGGTGGCGCGCCCCGTCCGGAGCTCCCGGGTGCGGGCGGCGGACCCTCCGCGATGCCCCAGACCACCAGCTGGGGTGCCGGCCAGCGCGGGCACGACGTACCGCGCGGCCACGACGAGCTGTCGGGCCCCGGTTCCACGTCCGAGTTCCCCCGCCCCGACTTCAACGCCCCGGCCCCGCAGGCCGGCGGCAGCGGCGGCCAGGCCGGCCACGACAACGGAGCCACGGGCCAGTTCGCCCGTCCCGACTTCGCCGACCCGGCCTCCACCGGCCAGTTCGCCCGCCCGGACTTCCAGGCCCAGCGGCCCGGCGGCCCCGGTGTCGGCGGCTACGCCCAGCCCGGCCAGGCCCCGCAGCCCCAGGGCGGCTACGCCCCCGTACCGCCTGCGCGCGCCGAGGCTCCGCGGCTGCCGCAGGCGCCCCGTCCGGAGGCGCTGCCCCCGGCCGGTCCGGGCACCGGCGAGGGCCGCAGCCCGATCTTCGACACGCTGGAGTCGAACTGGTTCCGCCAGGAGGCCGCCCAGGCCCCCGGGCAGGCGCCGACGGCCGTACCCCAGCAGCCGGGTCAGCAGGCGCAGCAGTCCGCTCCGGCGGCTCCGGCTCCCGCCGCCCCGCAGCGCCCGCAGCAGAACCAGCTGCCGCAGCGCGGCCAGGATGCGGCTCCGGCCGAGTCCGCGCAGACGGCCACCGGCGCGGTGCCGACCGTGAGCTGGCGCTCCTCGCCGAACGACGAGCTGATGCGGCAGGCCGAGCGCGTGCGCCAGCCCGCCGCCGGCGGCATCACCACGTCGGGTCTGCCCCGCCGGGTCCCGCGGGCGAACCTCGTGGCCGGCACCGCGCAGCAGCAGGCCGAAGCACAGGCCGGCCCCCAGGTTTCGCGATCCCCGGACGACGTCCGCGGGCGTCTCACCAACCTCCGACGCGGTATCCAGCAGGGTCGGCAGGCCGGCACCACCGGCCCGGCCACCGGCAGTTACCACATCGACCCCACTTACCAGCAGGAGCGATAGTTGAGTTCGATGAGCCAGGCGGCACAGAACCTGAACTGGTTGATCACGAACTTCGTGGACAACACCCCCGGGGTGTCCCACACCGTGGTGGTCTCCGCCGACGGCCTCCTTCTGGCGATGTCCGAAGGCTTTCCCCGTGACCGGGCCGACCAGCTCGCCGCGGTTGCCTCCGGGCTGACCTCCCTCACCGCGGGCGCGTCCCGCATCTTCGAGGGCGGCGCCGTCAACCAGACGGTCGTCGAGATGGACCGCGGATTCCTCTTCCTGATGTCCGTCTCCGACGGATCCTCGCTGGCCGTACTGGCGCACCCCGAGTGCGACATCGGCCTGGTGGGTTACGAGATGGCCCTCCTCGTGGACCGCGCCGGCAGTGTCCTCACCCCGGACCTGCGCGCGGAACTGCAGGGAAGCCTGCTCATCTGACTGCCGCTCTCCCGGCCGGACGGTACTGCCGGCCGGGGGACCGGGGCCGCGGCCCCGGAACCAAGTACCACCGCCAGGCCGTCATACCGTCCCCCCACCGGCCGCCCCGTCAGACGGCACGCTGACCTTTGCTGTCCAGCCCGGAGGATCAATGACCCCGCCCCCCGCCTATTCCGATCAGTACGGAGACTCGTACTCGGAAGGCGACCAGCCGCTGGTTCGTCCGTACGCGATGACCGGTGGCCGGACCCGACCGCGCTACCAGCTCGCCATCGAGGCCCTGGTCAGCACCACGGCCGATCCGATGCACCTGTCCGGGCTGCTCCCGGAACACCAGCGCATCTGCACCCTGTGCCGTGAGGTCAAGTCGGTCGCGGAGGTCTCCGCGCTGCTGAACATGCCACTCGGTGTCGCCCGGATCCTCGTCGCCGACCTGGCGGAGGCCGGCATGGTGGCCATCCACCAGCCGGGCAATGGAGAGGCCGGCGGAACGCCGGATGTAACGCTGCTCGAGAGGGTTCTCAGTGGACTTCGCAAGCTCTAACGGCGGAGCGGCTCCTCGCTCCACCACCTCCGCGAAGATCGTGGTGGCGGGTGGCTTCGGCGTGGGCAAGACCACGTTCGTCGGCGCCGTCTCCGAGATCAACCCGCTGCGCACCGAGGCCGTGATGACGTCCGCGAGCGCGGGCATCGACGACCTGACCCACACCGGGGACAAGACGACCACCACGGTCGCCATGGACTTCGGCCGCATCACCCTGGACCAGGACCTGATCCTGTACCTCTTCGGTACCCCCGGTCAGGACCGCTTCTGGTTCATGTGGGACGACCTCGTGCGCGGTGCGATCGGGGCGATCGTCCTGGTCGACACGCGGCGCCTGGCCGACTGCTTCCCGGCCGTCGACTACTTCGAGAACAGCGGCCTGCCGTTCGTCGTGGCGCTCAACGGCTTCGAGGGGCACCAGCCCTACACCCCGGAGGAAGTCCGCGAGGCCCTGCAGATCGGCCCGGACGCCCCCATCATCACCACCGACGCCCGCCACCGCGCGGACGCCAAGAGCGCGCTCATCACGCTCGTCGAGCACGCCCTGATGGCGCGGCTCAAGTAGCGGCTCATCCGGAGGCGCCGCGCAACGAGGGCTTCACCGGCTGGTTTTGGGGGGCGGGCTGTGTCATGCGACACGGCCCGCCCCCTTCGTTCATAACGTTTCGACAGAGAATTGCCGGTAGTTGGCGACACGGTGCGTTCGTCCGGTGTCACTGCGCTCACAACTGGCCCCGCTTTTGCCGCAGGACGCTCTTTATGTCCGATTTATGTGGGACATAAGGCTCTAGGATTGGCCGATTTCAACTGTTTGGAACACGGCCGTTAACCGTGCTGGAATTCAACGAACTAGCTAGTAGCACCGCCGAGAGGTTGTTGGTCGAGTGAGGCGAAGCAACTCGAGCCCCGCGGATGAACCCGCGCGCGGCAACTTCACCCCGCCGCCGCGCGCGGCCGCGTCATCCTTTGACGTACCCGTGGAACCACCCGTGAGCAGCGGCAGCACCAGCAGGTTCTCGCCCCGCAACTGGCGTGTGCCGACCCGTCTGAACGCCATCCTGCTCGTCCCGGTCCTCGTCGGACTGGTGATGGGCGGCTTCCAGGTGAAGGGCTCCATCGACACCTGGGACGAGGCCAAGGACGCCGAGAAGACCGCCGTCATCGTCCAGGCCGCAGCCGAGTACGGCCAGGCGCTCCTCAACGAGCGCGACCTGACGGCCGAGGCCCTCCTCAAGGGCCAGCGCGATTCCGAGCCCGTCCTGAAGGCGTACTCCGCCACCGACGCGGCCAAGGCCAAGTTCGCCGAGGTCGCGAAGGACCTGCCCGAGGGCCAGGGCCTGGAGCGCCGCCTGGAGCTCTTCCGCCAGGAGGAGCCGAAGCTGGAGCAGGTCCGCAAGACGGCCTACCTGTCGCAGCTGGAGACGCCGAAGAAGGCCCTCCCCAAGGCAATGGGCCCGATTCCGACCGAAGAGGGGTACGTGCTGGTCCAGCACTACCTCATGCAGTTCTCCAACGAGCTGGGTCTCGGCACCGGCAACGTGACCTCGTACGGCCGCATGGTCTACGCGCTCGAACTGTCCAAGGCCGCGAACTCGCTGCAGCGCTCGGTGGGCACGCACCTGCTGGTGCGGCCGAACGAGAACGAGGAAATCCGCAAGGCCCAGCTCGTCGCCTTCTCCTCGTACGCGTACCTCGAAGAGATCGCCATCGGCGAGTACGTCGCCGCCGGCACCGACGAGGACGTCGCGCGCCTCAAGGACATCATGGGCGCGAAGTCCCAGGAGGGCGCCAAGAAGCTCGCCGACGCCAAGCAGGCGGCCGAGCAGGCCGGCACCGTCTTCCGTGCCCCGCCGGTGGTCAACAACTCCGCGCTCACCGGAATGACCGAGGCGATAGCCGGCGGCGAGAAGCCCGCCAAGCTCGCCCTCGGAGGCACCACCCCGGGGGGGGGGGGGGGGGCCGGGACAGAAAAGGG
>NZ_JBHWMB010000104.1:19966-23435 GCF_042730015.1 Streptomyces sp. NPDC059957
CGCGAACGATAGGGGACGACGCCTGGCGTACCCCTCCCCCCCCCTTCCCCTCTGTACCCCCCTCTCTCTCCTCCCTCCCCCCCCCCCGCGACCGCCAAGTTCGACGGCTACAACCAGCTCGAGAAGGAACTCCTCGACAAGGCCCTCAAGGACGCCGGAACCGTCTCCGACGAGGCCCGCAACGACGCCATCCTGACCGGCGCCATCGTGGTCGTGGCCCTGCTCGCCGCCTTCATCCTGGCCGGCATGATGGCCCGCCAGATGGGCAAGGCGATGCGCCAGCTGCGCAACGGCGCCTTCGACGTCGCCGAGCAGCGCCTGCCGATGCTCGTCGACCAGCTCTCGCGCACCGACCCGGGCAAGGTCGACACCCGGGTGGTGCCGATCCCGATCGACTCCCTGGACGAGATCGGCGAGGTCGCCCGCGCCTTCGACCAGATCCACCGCGAGGCCGTCCGGCTCGCCGCCGAGCAGGCCCTCCTGCGGGGCAACGTCAACGCGATCTTCACGAACCTCTCCATGCGCAACCAGTCGCTGATCGAGGGCCAGCTGAGCCTGATCACCGAGCTGGAGAACAACGAGGCCGACCCGGACCAGCTGGAGAACCTCTTCCGCCTGGACCACCTGGCCACCCGCATGCGCCGCAACGGCGAGAACCTCCTCATCCTCGCGGGTGAGGAGCCGGGCCGCCGCTGGGACCAGCCGGTCCCCCTCGTCGACGTCCTGCGCGCCGCCTCCTCCGAGGTGGAGCAGTACGAGCGCGTCGAGCTGTCGGGCGTCTCCGAGGCCGAGATCCACGGCCAGGCCGTGACCGACCTCGTGCACCTGCTCGCCGAGCTGCTGGAGAACGCCACCACCTTCTCCTCCCCGCAGACCAAGGTCCGGGTCAACGCGACGCGTCTGCCCGACGGCCGGGTCATGGTCGAGATCCACGACAAGGGAATCGGCCTGACGGCCGAGGACTTCGCGGACATCAACCACAAGCTGGCCAACCCGCCGACCGTGGACGCCGCGATCTCGCAGCGCATGGGCCTGTTCGTGGTCGGCCGGCTGGCCGACCGGCATGGCATCCGCGTCCAGCTGCGCCCCTCGGGCGAGGCGGCCGGCACCACCTCGCTGGTCATGCTCCCCGACGCCATCACCCACGGTGGCGGTGGCGAGGAGGTCCCGGCGGACGACTTCACGGTCTCCTCGATGATCCCGCGCCAGCAGTCGCAGCAGGCGGCTCCGCTGCGCACGGCCGCCGAGCTCGGCTTCGACGACTCCCGCTACGAGGTCCACCGGGCCGACCAGCCGGGCTACGAAGAGCCCGCCGCCGACCCGGTCGGCCGGTCCCTGGGCCGCGAGGAGCGCCGGGCCGCGCTGGAGGCGCAGGTCGGCTACCCGCAGGCGCAGCCGGCGTACGACGAGCCCGCGGCGGGTTATCCGGAACCGCAGCCGGAGCACGCGTACCAGCCGTACCAGGGCTACGAGCAGCAGCCCGCGCAGGGCTACGACCTCGGTTACGAATCCGCTCAGGCCGGGCAGGGATACGACGCGTACCCCCAACAGGAGTACGCGTATCCGGAACCGGAGTACACGGATCAGCGACAGGAACTCCCGGCCTATGACGGTGGTTACGATTCCCCGCCCACAGCGGCAGAGTGGCCCCAGCAGAACACCTACTCGGGCTCCTACCAGCAGGATTACGGGACCGAATCGGAATCACCGGCCGCTCCCGAACCGGCTCCGGAGCGCGTAGGCTTCGACCGTCCGGGCCCCACTGCCGACGCCGGCCACCAGGTGACCGGGGCGGGCCTGCCGCGACGCGGCAGCCAGCCGCAGCAGCGGTCGGGACAGCAGGAAACGGAGTCCTCCGGATCCCTCTTCGAGCAGCGGCCGCAGCGTCAGCAGCAGCCCGCGGCACCGGAGCGGGCCACCGAGGAAACCGAAGGGCCCGCCGACTGGCGCTCGAACAACGACGAGCGCTGGCAGCAGGCCTCCAAGCTCCGTGAGCCGAAGGCGGGCGGGGTCACCCCGTCCGGTCTCCCTCGGCGGGTACCCAAGGCCAACCTGGTCGAGGGTGCCGCGGAGACGACTCCGCAGGGCGGCCCCCAGGTCTCCCGGGCCCCGGAGGACGTCCGTGGCAGGTTGAGCAACCTGCGACGCGGCGTCGAGCAGGGCCGCAACGCGGGATCCGAGCAGTCAAGTAACAGCTATGACCAGGAGCGTTAGTGTGAGCGCGATGAGCCAGGCGGCACAGAACCTGAACTGGTTGATCACGAACTTCGTGGACAACACCCCAGGGGTGTCTCACACGGTGGTGGTCTCCGCCGACGGCCTCCTTCTGGCCATGTCCGAAGGCTTCCCCCGCGACCGGGCCGACCAGCTCGCCGCGGTGGCCTCCGGGCTGACCTCCCTCACCGCGGGCGCGTCCCGCATCTTCGAGGGCGGCGCCGTCAACCAGACGGTGGTGGAGATGGACCGCGGATTCCTCTTCCTGATGTCCGTCTCCGACGGATCATCGCTCGCGGTGCTCGCACACCCCGAGTGCGACATCGGCCTCGTGGGTTACGAGATGGCCCTCCTCGTGGACCGTGCCGGCAGTGTCCTCACCCCGGACCTGCGCGCGGAACTGCAGGGCGGACTTCTCAACTAGCAGACAGGCAGTGCGTTTCGCGTCACTGCACCATAGGGTGCGGTGGCGCGGTTCCACAGGGAGTACTGCGTACTTGGAGTCGGAGGAGGAAACGTGACAACACCCGGAGGACATCCCTATGGCGGCGCGCAGCAGCCGCAGGGTGGGCACGACCAGAACCGCTTCAACTTTCCCTCCGCTCCCAGCAACCGGCCCGCGCCGGAGCACGACCCGGCCTCCGGGCAGCCGTACCAGCAGCCCTACCAGCAGCAGCCGCCGCAGTACGGCCGGCCGCAGCAGCCCGGCCAGTCCTACCGGTCCCCGCAGCAGCCTCAGCGCGGCGGTCGCCCGCAGGCTCCGCAGGCGCACAACCCGCTGGTGCGCCCGTACGCGATGACCGGTGGCCGTACCCGGCCGCGCTACCAGCTCGCCATCGAGGCGCTGGTCAGCACCACGGCCGATCCCGCGCGTCTGCAAGGGCAGTTGCCCGAGCACCAGCGCATCTGCCTCCTGTGCCAGGAGATCAAATCCGTCGCGGAGATCTCGGCACTTCTCTCCATTCCTCTTGGCGTAGCCCGGATCCTCGTCGCCGACCTGGCGGAGGCCGGCCTCGTAGCCATCCACCAGCCCGGCGGCGACGAGTCCGCCGGCGGTCAGCCAGATGTGACACTGCTCGAAAGGGTGCTCAGTGGACTTCGCAAGCTCTAACGGCGGAGCGGCTCCTGCTCGCTCCACCACCTCCGCGAAGATCGTGGTGGCGGGTGGCTTCGGCGTGGGCAAGACCACGTTCGTCGGCGCCGTCTCCGAGATCAACCCCCTGCGCACCGAGGCCGTCATGACGAGCGCCTCCGC
>NZ_JBHWMB010000105.1:0-2456 GCF_042730015.1 Streptomyces sp. NPDC059957
GCCACGGGGGCGGCCACGGGCGCCGGAGCGGCGGCCGGAGCCGGAGCAGCGGCGGCCGGAGCGGCCGCGGGAGCCGCGCCCGCCGCGCCGATGACGGCCAGACGTGCGCCGACCTCGGCGTTCTCGTCCTCGGCGACCAGGATCTCCAGCAGGACGCCGGCGACCGGGGCGGGGATCTCGGTGTCGACCTTGTCGGTCGAGACCTCGAGCAGCGGCTCGTCGGCCTCGACCGACTCGCCGACCTGCTTCAGCCAGCGGGTGACGGTGCCCTCGGTGACGGACTCGCCCAAGGCGGGGAGCACGACATCGGTACCGGCGGCAGCCGGAGCGGCGGCGGCCGGAGCCGCGGCAGCCGGGGCCTCGGCGACGGGAGCCGGAGCGGCCGGAGCCTCGGCGACCGGGGCCGCGGGGGCCTCGGCGGCCGGAGCGGCGACCGGGGCCGGCGCGCCCGAACCGTCGTCGATGACGGCCAGCTCGGCGCCGACCTCGACGGTCTCGTCCTCGGCGACCTTGATGGAGGCCAGGATGCCCGACACGGGGGACGGGATCTCGGTGTCGACCTTGTCGGTCGAGACCTCGAGCAACGGCTCGTCGGCCTCGACGCGCTCGCCCTCGGCCTTCAGCCAACGGGTGACAGTGCCCTCAGTGACGCTCTCACCGAGCGCCGGAAGGGTTACGGAAACCGACATGGTTTCAGTTGCTCCTAACGAATGTGCGGAAGTGGTCGTCGCGCCCAGTGACGATTAGTCGTGTGCGTGCAGGGGCTTGCCGGCGAGCGCCAGGTGCGCCTCGCCCATAGCCTCGTTCTGCGTCGGGTGCGCGTGGATGAGCTGCGCGACCTCGGCCGGCAGGGCTTCCCAGTTGTAGATCAGCTGGGCCTCGCCGACCTGCTCGCCCATCCGGTCACCGACCATGTGGACGCCGACCACGGCACCGTCCTTGACCTGGACGAGCTTGATCTCGCCCGCGGTCTTCAGGATCTTGCTCTTGCCGTTGCCCGCCAGGTTGTACTTGAGGGCCACGACCTTGTCCGCGCCGTAGATCTCCTTGGCCTTGGCCTCGGTGATGCCGACGGAGGCGACCTCGGGGTGGCAGTACGTGACGCGCGGCACACCGTCGTAGTCGATCGGGACGGCCTTGAGGCCGGCCAGACGCTCCGCCACCAGGATGCCCTCGGCGAAGCCGACGTGCGCGAGCTGGAGGGTCGGGGCGAGGTCGCCGACGGCCGAGATGGTCGGCACGTTGGTCTGCATGTACTCGTCGACCACGACGTAGCCGCGGTCCATCGCGACGCCCTGCTCCTCGTAGCCCAGGCCCTGGGACACGGGGCCGCGGCCGATCGCGACCAGCAGCACCTCCGCCTCGAAGGTCTTGCCGTCGGCCAGGGTGACCCGAACGCCGTTCTCGGTGTACTCGGCCTTGTCGAAGAAGGTGCCGAGGTTGAACTTGATGCCCCGCTTGCGGAACGCGCGCTCCAGCAGCTTGGAGCTGTTCTCGTCCTCGACCGGTACGAGGTGCTTGAGGCCCTCGACGATGGTGACGTCGGTGCCGAAGGACTTCCACGCCGAGGCGAACTCGACGCCGATGACGCCGCCGCCCAGGACGATGGCGGACTCGGGCACGCGGTCCAGGAC
Source organism: Streptomyces sp. NPDC059957 (assembly GCF_042730015.1). NCBI lineage: Bacteria > Bacillati > Actinomycetota > Actinomycetes > Kitasatosporales > Streptomycetaceae > Streptomyces > Streptomyces sp. NPDC059957. The sequence continues at coordinate 1,635 of NZ_JBHWMB010000105.1, forward strand.
CAGGGCGTGGTCCGAGGAGATGATGCGGTTGCCGTCGATGTTCAGGCCCGGCAGCGAGCGCGGCACGGAGCCGGTCGCCAGGAGCACGTGGCGGCCCTGGATGCGCTGGCCGTTCACGTCGACGGACGTCGGCGAGGAGAGGCGGCCCTCACCCTCGATGTAGGTCAGCTTGCGGGAGGCGACCAGACCCTGCAGACCCTTGTACAGGCCCGCGATGATGTCGTCCTTGTACTTGTGCACACCCGCGATGTCGATGCCCTCGAAGGTGGCCTTGACACCGAACTGGGCGGCCTCGCGAGCCTGGTCCGCGATCTCGCCCGCGTGCAGCAGAGCCTTCGTGGGGATGCAGCCGTTGTGCAGGCAGGTGCCGCCGAGCTTGTTCTTCTCGATCAGGGCAACGTCCAGACCCAGCTGGGATGCGCGCAGTGCCGCGGCGTAACCGCCACTGCCGCCGCCGAGGATCACTAGGTCGAAAACGGTGCTGGCGTCGTTCGCCACGTCACGTCCTCCATGCATGTGCGCCGAGCACCGGTCCTCTGTGACCGGGCGGCGGCTGGTATACGGCCGCTTTTTCTTCGGCCCTGTGGTGGGGGCCCTGTCCTGCCGAGAACCCATCTTCGCATTTGTCGGCGGAACGCGGGACGCCGGGCCTGCCCTGGGGCAGGTCGTTCTGCCCGAACCGGGGGTTACCGCAGCGTAGAAACCTACGGATTTCGTTGTCAGTGAACAGGCCCCGGGACGAGCTCGAAGGGCTTGTCCCTGGCTGGGAACGGGGTGGGTTCGGTGTCGGGGGTCAAACCCAGGCCGCCACTGGCCGTTTAT